>CAMBXY010000050.1 GCA_945871945.1 Bordetella parapertussis | reverse complement strand
GTGACCCTAGAGGCGCCCACCGCCTTGGTTTTTCAAGCCGAGCATATCGACATCATCAAAAAGGCCATGGAGGGCGTGAACATCGAGGGCACGTCGGCGTCGAGTTTTGTGGGTGCCACTTACACCAGCGCGGGCAAAACTGGCACGGCCCAGGTCTTCACCATCAAACAAGGTGAAAAGTACAACGCCGCCAAGATCGATGAGCGCTTGCGCGACCATGCTTTATTCATCGCTTATGCGCCAGCCGAAAACCCCAAGGTGGTGCTGGCCATGGTGGTGGAAAACGGCGGTTTTGGTGCCCAAGCCGCAGCACCGATTGCCAGGCGTGTGTTTGATTTCTTGTTGCTAGGGCAGTATCCCTCGCTAGAAGATATACAAGCTGTGCGAAATTCACAAGCCACGCGCCCGATTGGCAAGCCGCGTGCTGTTGCCAGCGTGCCTTGGCCACCCAAGGCGGTGGTGCCCGAAGCTTTGCCAGCAGATGAACAAGCCCTGCGCTAGCCCATGAAGGCGTCGCGTGTGGTTTTAAGCAGCAAGACCGTCACCACCCCAATGAACAGCCAACGCACATAGGCTGCACCGTGCCGTAACGCCACGCGTGCGCCCACATAGCTGCCAGCAATATTGGCTAAGGCCAGGGGCACACCGATCTGCCACATCACATGGCCTTGCCAACCCAGCAACACCAAGGCGGCCGTGTTGCTGGCCAAGTTCAAAATTTTGCTGTGTGCAGAGGCTTGCAAAAAATCAAACCCCAACCAGCGCACCAAGAGAAAGACCAAAAGGCTGCCAGTTCCCGGACCGAAAAAGCCGTCATAAAAACCCATCACACCGCCGCACACGCCCATGGCAAGCACTTGGCCTCGGCCGTGTAATCGAGGCGCGTGGTCTTGACCCAAATGTTTGTGCCTCAAGGTGTACAACAGCACTGCCAGCAGCAGCACCGGCAAGGCTTGGCGCAGCAGTTGGGGAGACAACAGGGTCAGGCAGTAAGCACCCGCCAAAGCGCCAAGCAAGGCGCATATCACGCCCATGCGCAAGGCGCGCCATTGCAAGTCGATTTGCCGCTGAAAACGCCAAGCGGCGAATAAAGTGCCCCATACTGAAGCGGACTTGTTGGTGCCCATCAGCGTGGCTGGCAAGACATTGGGGTAGGCGGCAAACAGTGCGGGCACCAGCACCAAACCGCCGCCACCCACCGAGGCATCGATAAAGCCGGCCAAGGCCGCAGCCAAGATGATGAAGACGGTGTCCATAGCCCAAGCATTGTGTCAGCCCCAAGCAAGGCCAGACGAAAAAAAAGCACTGCTGTATGAAAGCAGTGCTTTTCTTCGCTATGCGACACCCCCGTGGGCAGTGACGTTTTTGATGTCTCCTCAACCCTCGGCAAGCTCAAAACATCTAAGCTGCGAGTGGTGTGAATGTAGGCCAGTTAGGCCAGTTTGTTGCTAAGGACTTTCCCCAGTTAGGCGGTGCTGTGCTTCGGCTTCCAAAGCCAGCCACTCGGCAGCTTTTTCGGCCAACATCAGCACGGGGCTGTTGGTGTTACCACTGGTGATGCTGGGCATGACACTGGCGTCGACCACCCGCAGGCCTTGCACCACGCCGCCGCGCCCATCGCGCACCCGCAATTCAGGGTCTACCACCGCCAGAGGGTCGTCCAAGCGGCCCATGCGCGCTGTGCCCACAGGGTGAAAAATCGTGGTGCCAATGTCGCCGGCCAAGCGAGCAAGATCATCATCGGTAAGAAATTGCCTGCCTGGTTTCCATTCCTCTGGCGAGTACGGGGCCAGCGCGGGTTGCGCGGCAATTTGGCGGGTGATGCGCAAAGAGTCAGCAGCCACTTTGCGGTCTGCATCGGTCGCCAAATAGTTGGGCGCAATCAGGGGTGCGTGTGCAAAGTTGGCGCTTTGAATCTTCACTGTGCCGCGGCTGCTGGGGTTCAAGTTGCACACACTGGCGGTGAAGGCGGGGAAGCTGTGCAGCGGCTCGCCAAACGCATCCAAACTCAGGGGTTGCACGTGGTATTCGATGTTGGGCCAAGCTAGGCTGGGGTCGCTGCGGGTAAAAGCCCCCATTTGCGAAGGCGCCATGCTCATGGGCCCGCTGCGGTGCAACAGGTACTCCAAACCAATCGCAGCTTTGCCCCACCAGCTGTTGGCCATGGTGTTTAAGGTTTTCACGCCTTTAACTTTGAAAACAGCGCGGATTTGCAAATGGTCTTGCAGGTTTTCGCCAACGCCGGGCAGGTCTATCAAGGGCGTGATGCCATGCTGCTGCAACAGCGCCGCGGGGCCCACGCCCGAGAGTTGCAACAACTGCGGTGTGGCCACTGCGCCAGCGCACAAGACCACGGCGTGCTTGGCACTGGCGTGTACTTGCTCTTGCCCGTTCCACACGTCTACGCCGCTGCAGCGCTGTTGGCCATTGGGCAAGGTCTCGAGCACCAGTCTAGAGACCTGCGCCGAGGTCCACAGCTCAAAGTTGGGACGCGCATAGCAGGTGGGTCGCAAAAATGCTTTGGCGGTGTTCCAACGCCAACCGCTTTTTTGGTTCACCTCGAAATAACCCACGCCCTCATTCGAGCCGCGGTTGAAGTCATCGCTGGCGGGAATGCCGGCTTGCACCGCGGCTTGGGCAAACGCGTCCAAGATGTCCCAACGCAGGCGTTGTTTTTCAATACGCCATTCGCCACCAGCGTTATGGTGGCGCAGGGTTTGGTGGTAAATGCTTTGGCCTTGCACCAACAAATCGCTTTTGGCACCCTTGGCGCCGTGCAAAGCATCTGCGCCCTTGTAATGGTCTTCATGCAACTTGAAGTAGGGCAGGCTGTGTTCCCAGCGCCAACGCGCGTCGCCCGTGACGTCTGCCCAGTGGTCGTAGTCGCGGGACTGGCCGCGCATGTAAATCATGCCGTTGATGCTGGAGCAACCACCCAGCACCTTGCCGCGTGGGTAGCGCAGGCTGCGCCCGTTAAGGCCGTCAGCCGGTTCGGTCTGGTACATCCAATCGGTGCGCGGGTTGCCAATGCAATACAAATAACCCACAGGAATGTGCACCCAGTGATAGTCGTCTTTTCGACCCGCTTCGATCAGCAGTACCCGCTTGGAAGCGTTGGCACTCAGGCGGTTGGCCAGCAAGCAACCCGCGGTGCCCGCGCCAACGATGATGTAGTCGAAAGTGGTGTCGCTCACTTCGAGGTGGGCATCACAAACTCAGCGCCCTTGGGCGTGCTCTCGGGCCAGCGCTGCATGATGGATTTTTGCTTGGTGTAAAAACGCACACCTTCTTCGCCGTAGGCGTGCATATCGCCAAACAGGCTGCGCTTCCAGCCGCCAAAACCATGCCACGCCATAGGCACGGGAATGGGCACATTGATGCCGACCATGCCCACCTGAATGCGCCGACTGAATTCACGCGCCACATGCCCATCGCGGGTGAAGCAACTCACGCCGTTGCCGAACTCGTGGTCATTGATGATTTGCACCGCCTTGGCAAAGTCGGGCACCCGCACACAGGCCAGCACCGGGCCAAAAATTTCTTCTTTGTAAATTTTCATGTCGGTGGTGACATGGTCGAACAGTGTGCCGCCCAGCCAAAAGCCTTTGTCGCAACCAGCGCCGGCTTGTGAGCCGTCAAACACACGGCCATCCACCAGCAGTTCTGCGCCCTCGGCCACGCCGGCATCGATATAGCCTTTGATGCGCTGGCGTGCCAAGTCGCTGACGATGGGGCCCATTTCAGCCGCCAGGTTTTCGCCGTTCAATACCTTCAAAGCTTGTGTGCGCGCCATCAGCTTGGGCAAGATTTTGTCGGCCACATCGCCGACCAACACCGCCACGCTGATGGCCATGCAGCGCTCGCCAGCCGAGCCGTAAGCAGCACCGATCAAGGCGTCCACCACTTGGTCGAGGTCGGCGTCGGGCATGACCACCATATGGTTTTTCGCGCCGCCCAAGGCTTGCACACGTTTGCCGTGGTGGGCACCGGTCTCATAAATATAGTTGGCGATTGGTGTCGAGCCCACGAAGCTGATGGCTTTCACATCGGGGTGCACCAGCAGAGCGTCTACCGCCTCTTTGTCACCTTGCACCACATTGAACACACCATCGGGCAGGCCAGCAAGTTTCAGCAAGTTGGCCATGATCAGGGCAGGCGTGGGGTCTATGGGGCTGGGCTTCAATACAAAAGTGTTGCCCGCCGCAATAGCAACTGGAAACATCCACATGGGCACCATCACGGGGAAATTAAAAGGCGTGATGCCGGCCACCACACCCAAGGGCTGGCGCAGCGTCCAGTTGTCTATGCCGGTGGACACTTGCTCGGTGAAGTCGCCCTTGAGTAACTGCGGTATGCCGGTGGCAAATTCCACGATGTCAATGCCGCGCGCCACTTCGCCTTGGGCGTCGGTGAACACCTTGCCATGCTCGGCAGTGATGGCGTGGGCCAGCGCGTCTTTGTGCAGGTTGAGCAATTCCAAAAACTTAAACATCACGCGCGCGCGGCGTAAAGGCGGTGCATCTGCCCAAGCGGGGAAAGCGGCTTGCGCGGCAGCCACGGCTTGCGCCACATCGGCGCTGTTGGCCAGGGCGACTTGCGCAGTCACTGCGCCCGTGGCGGGGTTGGTCACTGCTTGGTGGCGGCTGGAGGTACCTGTGGTCTGTGTGCCATTGATGTAGTGACCAATGTGGGGTGTGCTCATGCGTGTCTCTTTGTCTGAAGAAGATTCATTATCTGAACTTGCTTAAAGGCCTTGCGCCAGCACCGGAAAAAGCTTGTGCAAGCCATCGGCCATGACTTCGACCGCCAAGGCGGCCAAGATCAAACCCATCAGGCGGGTCATGACGCCGATACCCGTCTTGCCCATTACCCGTGCAATCGGCGCTGCCATGGCAAAACACAGCGCGGTGGCCAAGGCAATCAACACCCCATAACCCACCAAGCTGCCCAGTTGCAGCAAGGTCTTGGCTTTGTCCGCGTAAATCACCACGGTCGACATGGTGGCTGGTCCGGTGAGCAGCGGAATGGCCAAGGGCACGACAGCGATGCTCGCCCCCACCGTTGCTCGGGCTTCGGCGTCGTGCACCTCGTCGGCATTGGCGCGTGCTTCAGCCGGTTGGGCATTCAGCATCGACAACGCCGAAGTCAGCAGCAGCATGCCACCGCCCACCTGAAAGCTCGCCAAGGAAATACCAAAAAATGCCAAGATCTGCAAGCCCAGCAGGGCGCTGATGGCAATAACCACAAAGGTGGTGAAGCTGGACACCAAAATCGTTCGCTGGCGTTGCGCCTTGGTAAAGCCTTGGGTGAAATGAATGAAGAACGGCACGCAAGCCAAGGGATTGACCACGGCCAATAAGGTCAGGAGTGGCTTGTAATCCATCAGCGGCCCCCGCCCACATCGATATTCGTGCCGTTGACATAAGACGCCGCATCACTGAGCAACCACACTATCGCCTCAGCCACTTCCGTGGCCGTACCCGGACGCAGCATGGGTACTTGGTGCGCCAGTTGGTTGGCCCGATCCGGGATGCCGCCGCTGGCATGGATGTCGGTCAAAATAATGCCTGGGCGTACCGCGTTCACGCGTATGCCCTCGGCAGCGACTTCTTTGGCCAAGCCAACCGTCAAGGTGTCAATCGCGCCCTTGCTGGCGGCATAGTCCACGTATTGACTAGGCGCACCCAGTTTGGCGGCCGCGCTGCTGAGGTTGACGATGCTCCCCCCCTTGCCGCCATGCGCGGTGCTCATGCGCAAAACAGCTTGTTTGGCGCAGGCGAAAGAGCCCAAGACATTGATTCGCATGATGCGCTCCAAGCGCTCCCATGAGGTGTTGTCGACCCGCGCGGTCACATCCAACACCCCGGCGTTGTTGACCAAGCCGCCCAGCACGCCCATGTCTTTGTCGACGCTTTGAAACAAACGCTCAATGTCGGCCTCGACGCCCACATCGGCTTGGAAAGCCTGTGCCTGCCCACCGTTAGTACGAATCGCTTGCACCACTTGCTCGGCAGCTTGCGCGTCGCGGGTGTAATTCACTGCCACGGCCCAACCGTGCTTGGCAGCCAGCAAAGCGGTGGCAGCACCAATACCGCGGCTCGCGCCGGTGATGAGTAAGACGGGTGACATGGGGACAGTCTCCAAGGTGGGGCTACACAAAATAGTAGGATGAATACCCGTATGGCATTTTGCCAAGCTTAAAAAGATAACACGATTGGACCCACCCTTGAGCCTTGTCATCGATTACTACCTGGCCCCGCAAAGCCCGTGGACCTACTTTGGCCATGCCCGATGGGTGCAAATGGCCCAACAAGCAGGCGCGACTGTGCGCATCATGCCGGTGGATTTGGGCGGGCAGATTTTCCCCGCCACCGGTGGTTTGCCCGTGGGTCAACGTTCGCCTCAACGCCAAGCCTACAGAATGGTCGAGTTGCAACGCTTTAGCCATTTCTTGCAAATGCCCTTGAACTTGAAACCCCAGTTTTTCCCGGTGGCAGGCGACGACGCGGCGCGTTTGATCATTGCGGTAGATCAACACGATGGCGTTGATGCCGCGCTCAAGGTGTGTGGCGCGGTCTTGGCTGCGGTGTGGGTGCAAGAGCGCGACATCGCTAACGCCAGCGTGTTGCAAGAGATATTGCACGAGCAAGGCATTGCCGCCGACCGATGGACGGCCGCGCAGGGGCCCGCGGCGCAAGACGCCTACATGGCCTACACCCGCCAAGCGCTGGATGTCGGCGTTTTTGGCGCCCCCAGTTTCGTGGTGAACGGCGAGATTTTTTGGGGCCAAGACCGACTTGAATTTTTACAACGCCGCTTGCAAGCGGCTTAAGACAAGGAAAGACAAAGATGGGACATTTCGTTCAATTGCGAGCCGCCGATGGCTTTGAATCACAAGCCTATATTGCCCAACCCAAGACCGAGCCGCGTGGCGCGATTGTGGTGTTACAAGAGATTTTTGGCGTCAACAACCACATCCGCGCTATCTGCGATGGCTTTGCTTTTGTGGGCTTTGTGGCGATTGCGCCCGCCGTCTTTTCACGTCTGCAAAAGGACGTGAATTTGGGTTACACCCCAGGCGATGTTGAGATGGGCCGTACCTTGAAGAACTTGGCCGAGGGCTTGCCCCCACCAGGCGTTATGGCCGACGTGCAAGCCGCTATCAGCCATGCCTCTATGGCCACCCGTGGCAAAGTAGGCGTGGTGGGCTATTGCTGGGGTGGCTTGCTCAGTTGGCGGGCTGCCACCCAGTATGCCAATGTCAAAGCAGCGGTCACTTACTACGGCGGCGGCATGACTTTAGAGCCCGAGCTTCATAAAAAACCCTTGTGTCCCACCATGGCGCATTTTGGTGCTAAAGATGGCTTGATTCCCGCGAGCACCGTGCAAGCTTTTCAAACGGCCCAGCCCAAAGTGGATGTGCATATTTACGATGCAGACCACGGCTTTAACTGTGACCAACGGGGTTCGTACAACCTGGTCGCGGCCGACTTGGCGCTGGAGCGCACGCTGGGCTTTTTTATCCAACACCTAGAGGGCTAAACCCCTATCAAGCGTTGCGCAGTTTCTCCGCCGCCGCCATGGCGAAATAGGTCAGCACGCCATCGGCGCCAGCCCGCTTGAAAGCCAATAGGCTTTCCATCATCACCGCGTCGTGGTCTAGCCAGCCGTTTTGCGCGGCGGCTTTGAGCATGGCGTATTCGCCCGAAACTTGGTAGGCAAAAGTGGGCACATGGAACTCGTCTTTCACGCGCCGCACAATATCGAGGTAGGGCATGCCAGGCTTGACCATTACCATGTCAGCGCCTTCGGCAATGTCCATGGCCACTTCACGCAGTGCCTCGTCGGAGTTGCCCGCATCCATTTGGTAGACCTTTTTATTGCTCTTGCCTAAGTTGCCCGACGAGCCGACGGCATCGCGAAACGGTCCATAAAATGCACTGGCGTATTTGGCGCTATAGGCCATGATGCGGGTGTGTATGTGGCCGTGGGCCTCTAAGGCTTGGCGAATAGCCGCAATGCGCCCGTCCATCATGTCGCTGGGCGCGACGATGTCCACGCCGGCCTCGGCTTGGGTCAGGGCTTGTTCCACCAATACCTTCACAGTCTCGTCGTTCAGGATGTAGCCGGTTTCATCCAGCCACCCGTCTTGTCCGTGGCTGGTGAAAGGGTCGAGTGCCACATCGGTCATCACGCCCAAATCGGGAAACTCTTTCTTAAGTGCCTGAACCACGCGTGGCACCAATCCCTTACGGTTGGTGGCTTCCATGCCGTCGGGGGTTTTCAAGCTGGGGTCGATCACGGGAAAGAGAGCCATCACCGGAATGCCCAATTTCACGCAGCGCTCGGCCACGGGCAGCAGCAAGTCCAGACTCAAGCGCTCCACCCCAGGCATGGAAGCGATGGCTTGGCGTTTGTTCTCGCCATCGAGCACAAACACGGGGTAGATCAGGTCGTTGACGCTGAGCTCGTTTTCGCGAACCAAGCGGCGTGTGAAGTCATCGCGACGCAAGCGGCGCAAGCGGGTAGCGGGGAAAAGGGTAGGAATAATCATGGTGAAATTGTGCCGCAAGCCCAAGCCTGTCAATTTGGGGTGAAACCCGAGTAAACGATAGCCAGGCCTTGCCACTAAACTCAGGCCATGCTCTGGATCAAAGCTTTTCATATTGTTTTAGTGGCGAGTTGGTTTGCCGGCTTGTTTTATTTGCCGCGCATCTTTGTCAATTTGGCCATGGTTCCGGCTGATTCTGTCGCCGAGCGAGATCGGTTGTTGCTGATGGCGCGCAAACTCTTGCGCTTCATGAACATACTCATGCTGCCTGCCTTGGCTTTGGGCTTATGGCTGTGGTTGGGCTACGGTATAGGCGGCATGCCGCCAGTTCCTTGGATGAGCCTCAAATTGCTTGCGGTGGCCTTGGCCTTGGTCTACCACCATCTGTGCATGCGTCACCTGCAATATTTTGAGTCGGGCCAAGCCTCTCACTCCCATATTTGGTACCGCTGGTTCAATGAAGCGCCGGTCTTGCTGATGGTGGCCTCTGTGGTGTTGGTGGTGGTCAAGCCGTTTTAGCCACCATGGAAAAACCGCAGCGCCTCACCACGGCTTGGACCTTGGCTTGGTTGTGCGTGCTGGTCATCGTCTATGCCAGCCTTTATCCCTTCCAAGATTGGCGCAACCAAGGCATACCGCCTTGGTCGTTTATCAGCGCATCTTGGCCACCCTACCAAACAGTTTTCGATATTTCTAGCAACCTCTTGGGTTATGTTCCTTTGGGTTTTTGGTTGAGCTTGGCCATGTTGCGCAGCGCCAAGCCCCGCTGGGCGGCAGTTTGGCTGGGTGTGCTGGGGGCTTGCCTGTTGTCTTTTGGGATGGAAAGCCTGCAAAGCTATCTACCTCAACGGGTGCCCTCGCAGGTTGATTGGTTGTTCAACAGTTTGGGTGGCTTAGGGGGTGCGGTGGCAGCGGCTTGGCTGGAGCGGCGCGGTTGGCTTTACCGCTGGGTGCAATTTCGCCAGCGTTGGCTGGTGCCGCACGCCAGCGCCAGTTTGGTCTTGATGGCTTTGTGGCCACTGGCGGTGTTGTTTCCCACGCCCTTGTTTTTGGGTCTTGGCAACGTGATGGAAAAACTGCTGTCTTGGTTGCAAGCGTTTGGGCCGCAGGCGTCTTGGCCCGCTCAGTTGTTGCAAAGGCTTTATTTCTCAGCGCCCTTGCCCTCACTGGTGGAGATGCTTTGTGTGGCCGCCAGTGTGTTTGTGGCGGCAATGCTTGGCATGGCGGTCGTGCGAGAGGCGTGGCAACGTTTGTGTTGGGCAAGTTTGGTGGTGGTCTTGGCACTCATCAGCAAAGCTTTATCTGCCGCGGTCACCTATGGGCCAGAGCACACCGGGTTTTGGTTCA
>CAMBXY010000049.1 GCA_945871945.1 Bordetella parapertussis | reverse complement strand
GCGATTTTTTGTTCCATCATGGCTTGCATCAGGTCGGGCATGGCCCACATGCCTTTGCCAATTTGCGCCTTGCCCCTTAAACCACAAGACAGACCCACCAGCACATTGTTGCGCTCGTAGGCCACAATCCAAGCACTGCTTTTCATATCGCCTTTGCGCAACATGGGGCCGGCCAGCATGGAGGAGTGCATTTCATCACCGGTGCGGTCTAAAAATCCGGTGTTGATGAAGGCCACACGACTGGCTGCTGCCGCAATACAGGCTTTGAGGTTGACGCTGGTGCGGCGTTCCTCGTCCATGAAGCCCAGCTTGACGGTACTGTCGGGCAGACCTAAGACCTGCTCCACACGGCTGAACAATGTTGAAGCAAAGGCCACTTCGGCGGGGCCGTGCATTTTGGGCTTGACGATGTAGACCGAACCGGTGCGGGAATTGCGAATACCGTTGGCGCCGTGGCCTTGCAGGTCGTGCAAGGCGATGGTGGTGGTCACCATGGCATCCATGATGCCCTCGGGGATCTCGTGCATCTGCCCGTCTGCGCCTTGGTACAAGATGGCCGGGTTGGTCATCAAGTGACCCACATTGCGCAAGAACAACAACGCACGGCCATGCAGTGTGATGTTGGCTTCGCCTTGGGGCGATTGATAAACACGGTCGGCATTCAAGCCGCGTTTGAAAGTGCTGCCGCCTTTGCTGACATCTTCGGTGAGCGTGCCTTTCAAAATACCCAGCCAGTTGCTGTAAGCCAGCAGCTTGTCTTCAGCATCCACGGCGGCCACCGAGTCTTCCAAGTCGAGGATGGTCGACAAAGCCGCTTCGACCACCAGATCGCTCACGCCGGCTGGGTCGCTGGCACCAATCGGGTGTTGGGGGTTGATTTGAATATCCAAATGCAAGCCGTGATGAACCAGCAAAACCGACGAAGGATGCGAGGCCTCGCCTTGGTAGCCGACAAATTGCTTGGGCTCAGCCAAGCCACTGGTTTTGCCACCTTGCAGTGAGACTTGCAAAGCGCCTTTTACCACCTTGTAGCCTGTGGAGGCTATGTGCGAGCCGATTTTCAGGGGCGCTGTACGGTCCAGCACATAACGCGAGTACTCGATGACCTTGGCGCCGCGTTTCTCGTTGTAGCCCGGACCTTTGGCGCAGCCCTGTGCTTCAGAAATGACGTCGGTGCCATATAAAGCGTCGTACAGCGAACCCCAGCGTGCGTTGGCTGCATTCAAGGCATAGCGTGCATTCAGAATGGGTACCACCAACTGCGGGCCGGCTTGGGTGGCGAGTTCGGCGTCCACATGGGCCGTGGTGACTTGAACCTTGGCAGGCACGGGCACCAAGTAACCAATCTGGGTTAAGAAAGCTTGGTAGGCGGCCATGTCGGTGATGGGGCCTGGGTGGGCACTGTGCCACTGGTCTAAAGCGGTTTGCAAGCGGTCCCGCTCAGCCAGCAAGGCTAGGTTTTGCGGGGCCAATTCACTCACCAGCGCATCAAAGCCGCGCCAAAAAGTAACGCTAGAGATGCCGGTGCCTGGGAGAACTTGTTGATCGATGAATTGGTAAAGAGGTGTAGCTACTTGGAGGCGGTATACGGAGGTACGAGCGGTCATGGTGGGTTAACCCAAAAGAAATACATTGAAAAGCCCTGATGGGCCAAGTCTGTATTGTAGGGAATGAGCAAAGGCGGCTGTTGCATGGCACGGCCTCGTAGAATGGGTTGATGCTTTTGGTTCAACATGATTTGCAATTGGCTTTGACGCAGTGTTTGGAGGCGCTGATGCCTGGCGCTTCGGCCAAGGCGGTGCTGGAGTACCCCAAAGTCGCCGCGCACGGCGACTGGGCGGTCACAGCGGCCATGCAATTGGCCAAGTCTTTGCAGCGCCCCCCCCGAGAAGTCGCTGAAACTTTGCGCCTGTCCTTGCTCGACACACCAGCGGTCAAACGCTGGGTCCAGGCTATCGAGATTGCGGGCCCAGGCTTTATCAATATCCGCTTAAGTCCCCATGCACAGCAGCAAGTGGTGCGCGAAGTCTTGCATCAAGCCGATGCTTTTGGCCGCCAAGTGGCCAACGGCCAACGTTTGTTGGTGGAGTTCGTGTCGGCCAACCCTACCGGCCCCTTGCATGTGGGCCACGGTCGTCAAGCCGCCTTGGGCGACGCGATTTGCAATTTGT
This sequence comes from Bordetella parapertussis, assembly GCA_945871945.1. GTDB lineage: Bacteria > Pseudomonadota > Gammaproteobacteria > Burkholderiales > Burkholderiaceae_C > Limnohabitans. Next base: position 7,795 of record CAMBXY010000049.1, on the reverse strand, counting down.
TCGACACCCAAGGCTGGTCGGTGCACCGTGAGTTTTATTACAACGACGCAGGTGTGCAAATTCACACCTTGGCGGTGTCCACACAGTGCCGTGCACGGGGCTTGTCGCCCACCGACGCGGCTTGGCCAGAAAATGCTTACAACGGCGACTACATCGCCGATATCGCCAAAGACTTTTTGGCGCAAAAAACCGTTCAGGCCGATGACCGCAGTTTCACTGCCAATGGCGATGTGAACGATTTGGACAATATCCAAGGCTTTGCAGTGGCCTATTTGCGCCGTGAGCAAGACCTCGATTTACAAGCCTTTCAAGTCTCCTTCGACCACTATTATTTGGAGTCCAGCCTCTACACCGATGGGCGCGTGGACAAAGCGGTGGCGTCCTTGAACGCCTCGGGACACACTTACGAACAAGACGGCGCGCTGTGGCTGCGCTCTACCGATTTCGGCGACGATAAAGACCGCGTCATGCGTAAGTCTGATGGCTCTTACACCTACTTTGTGCCGGATGTGGCCTACCACTTGGCCAAATGGGAGCGCGGTTTCACCAAAGTCATCAATATCCAAGGCACTGACCACCACGGCACCATCGCCCGCGTGCGAGCGGGATTGCAAGCGGCCTCACAGCACCAGGGTTTGCTTATCCCCCAAGGCTACCCAGACTATGTGTTGCACACCATGGTGCGGGTGATGCGCGCAGGCGTTGAGGTGAAAATTTCTAAACGTGCTGGCTCTTACGTCACTTTGCGCGATTTGATTGAGTGGACCAGCAAAGACGCGGTGCGTTTTTTCTTGCTCAGCCGCAAACCCGATACCGAGTATGTGTTCGATGTCGATTTGGCCTTGGCGCAAAACAACGACAACCCGGTGTTTTATGTGCAGTACGCCCATGCGCGCATTTGTTCTGTGCTGACCACTTGGAGTGAAGCCACGGGCTTGGCGCCCACCAGTTTGGCCGACGCCGATTTGGCCGCCTTGGATACCCCAGCGGCTTTGTCACTTTTGCGGGTGCTGGCGCGTTATCCCGATATGTTGAAACAAGCCTGTGTCGATTTCGCCCCACATGATGTGAGCTTTTACCTGCGTGAGTTGGCTGCCGCTTACCACAGCTATTACGACGCCGAACGCATCTTGGTCGATCAGCCTTTGGTGCGTCAAGCGCGGGTGGCTTTGGTGGCCGCCACGGCGCAGGTCTTGCGCAACGGCTTGGCCGTTTTGGGTGTTTCTGCTCCTCAAAGGATGTAAGGGTCAAGCATGGTTTCTTTTTCTCAACAACGCGGCAATACCTTGGTGGGCTTCATTTTGGGCTTGGTCGTGGGCTTGAGCGTGGCCTTGGTGGTGGCGATTTCTGTCACCAAGGTGCCCATTCCTTTTTTAAACAAAGGCCTGAGTCGTAATGCCGAGCAAGACGCGGCAGAGCAAAAAAAGAACAAAGACTGGGACCCCAATGCCCCCTTGTACGGTAAAAACCCTGCAGCCAATGCGCCTAAAGACCAACCCGTGGTCAACCCCGCCGCACCACCACCACCACCGCCCGCGCCTGCCAGCGATGCTTCTTCCGCTGATCCCTTGGGCGATTTGGCGCTAAGTAAAACCCAAGCCGGCGACGCATTTTTTTATTTTGTTCAAGTCGGTGCCTTCAACAGCAGCGATGAATCCCAAACCCAACGGGCCAAATTGGCACTGGGTGGGTTCGATCCCAAAATTTCCGAGCGTGAACAAAACGGCAAAATCATTTACCGTGTTCGTTTGGGGCCTTTTGAGAGCAAGTCCGAGGCCGAAGACACCCAAGCTAAGCTCAAAGCCACCAAATTCGAATCTGCTTTGATTCGTGTTCAACGCTGATATTTTTCTTCAAGAGGTCCACCATGCAACGCCGCACATTTTCAGCCCTCACCTTGGGCACACTGTCAACTATGCCTTTTGCCCCAGCCTTGGCGCAAACGGGTTTCAAAGAAGGCACCGATTACCTCAAACTCAGTCAAGCCGTTCCCACCGAAGCGGCCAAAGGAAACGTCGAGGTGCTGGAGTTCTTTTGGTACAACTGCCCGCATTGCAATGCGTTTGAGCCAACGCTCAGTGCTTGGAGCAAAAAACTGCCCAAGGACGTTGAAGTCAAGCGGGTGCCGGTGCGCTTTCGCGCCGAGTTCGAGCCGCAGCAACGCGCCTACTATGTGCTCGAGGCCTTGGGTAAAGTTGAAGAGTTGCAGGCCAAAATGTTTGCGGCCATTCACACCGAGCGCCAAACCCTCACCACCTTGGATCCCTTGCTGGCTTGGGCCGAAAAAAATGGCATCCCCAAAAAGCAGTTTTCCGACTTGTTCAATTCATTTGCTGTGATTGGCAAAGCCCGTCGCGCCGCACAGTTACAAGAGCAGTTCAAGGTAGAGGGCGTGCCAGCCTTGGGTGTGGCCGGTCGTTTTTATATCGATGGCACTTTGGCCGGCAGCATGGATCGGGCTTTGCAGATTGCGGATTTCTTGATTGCTGAGGTGCGCAAAGGGCGCTGACAAAGTGGGCGTTTCTGCCCCTACAATGCAAGCCATCCACCTACCAGCAATTTTCGTGCCTTGAAAAAAATCTTCTTTTTGTGTTGTATCGCCTTGGCCTTTGAGCTTCCGTTGGCGGCGTGGGCTGAAAAAGCCGACCGAGGCAAGCCTATGAACATTGAGGCGGACAACCTAGACCACGACGAGTTAAAGCAGCTGAGCATCTTCACCGGTAAGGTGGTGGCCACCAAGGGCACACTGATTTTGCGTGGTGCACGTCTGGAAGTGCTGCAAGACCCCGAGGGCTACCAATACGGTTTGCTGATTGCCGAGCCTGGAAAAAAAGCCTTTTACCGCCAAAAGCGTGAAGGCTTGGATGAGTGGATGGAAGGCGAGGGCGAGCGCATCGAGTACGACAGCCGCAGCGATCGCGTCACCCTTATTAACCGCGCCGAACTGCGCCGCTACCGCGGCACCGTCCTGAACGACGACATCACCGGCCAGCGCATCATCTACGAAAACTTGACCGACCAATTCACCGTAGACGGCAAACAAGCCAGCGGCAAGCAGGGCAGCGAATCTTCGGGGCGGGTGAGGGCGGTTCTCACCCCACGCAAAAAAGACGAGGCAGGCAAGTGACTTCCACGCCTGCCGCCCCTACCAGCCGGTTGGTGGCGCAGCATCTTCAAAAGTCCTACATCAGCCGCACCGTGGTGCATGATGTATCTATTTCAGTGGCCAAAGGCGAAGTGGTCGGCTTGCTAGGCCCCAACGGCGCAGGCAAGACCACCTCTTTTTACATGATCGTCGGCTTGGTGCGGGCTGACGCAGGCACCATTTCCATCGATGGCGTCTCGGTCGAAAATATGCCCATACACCGGCGCGCACGCATGGGTTTGAGCTATTTGCCTCAAGAAGCCTCAATTTTTCGCAAGCTCAATGTGGCCGACAACGTGCGTGCGGTGTTGGAATTGCAACAAGACAGCCTAGGCTTGGCTTTGGACAAAAACGCCATTGAATCTCGTTTAGAGAGCTTGTTGCAGGAATTGCGCATCGAGCATTTGCGTGATGCACCTGCGCCCTCTTTGTCTGGGGGTGAGCGCCGGCGGGTGGAAATTGCGCGGGCTTTGGCGACCCAGCCGCGCTTTATTTTGTTGGACGAACCGTTTGCCGGTATCGACCCGATTGCGGTCTTGGAAATTCAGCGCATCATCGGGTTTTTGAAAGCCAAGGGGATTGGCGTGTTGATCACCGACCACAATGTGCGCGAAACCTTGGGCATTTGTGACCACGCCAGCATCATCAGCGAGGGGCGCGTGCTGGCCGAGGGAACACCCGAGACGATTGTCAATAACCCAGAGGTACGGCGGGTGTACCTGGGCGAAAACTTCCGCATGTGAGGGCGAGGCGCAGCTTATGAAGCAAGGCCTGTCACTTCGCGTATCACAACATCTGGCGCTCACGCCTCAGTTGCAGCAATCGATCCGCTTGCTGCAACTCTCAACCCTAGAGTTAAGCCAAGAAGTCGAGCAAATGCTGGACGACAACCCGTTTCTGGAAAAGGAAATGGAAGACTTGGCGGTGCGTGAAGACTTTGGCTTAGAGCAAGAAAACACCCAAGCTGCCAGTTCTGAAGCCGAGCCCGAGAGTTGGGACGGCCCCATGGACCGCTTGAGCGAAGTGCGCGTGGAAACTGCCAGCGAGACCACCTCGCCCATTGACGCCGAGGGCGTGGCCGAGAGCTGGGATGGCGACGGCAGCGTGGAGTTTTCAGCTGACGACAGCGAGTGGGGTTGCGACGCACCGGCGCGCAACAACAACAGCAGCAATGATGACGATGAAAAAGCCCAAGCCACCGAGTTGGCGCGCAACCAAGAGTCGCTGACGGCGTTTTTGCATCGCCAAGCCTTGTCGCTGCGCTTGGACGACACCGACCGCGCAGCTTTGCGTTTTCTCATCGAATCTTTGAACGACGAAGGCTATTTGGAAGACAGTTTCCAAACCTTGGCCGAGAGTTTGGCGGGCGACGACCTCGAGCAGTGCGAAGAATTGGCGCACCGGTTTCAGGTGGCGCTGAGCTTGCTGCAAAGCTTGGAGCCCACTGGCGTGGGTGCGCGTGACTTGGGCGAGTGTTTGCGTTTGCAGTTGCAAACCATTGCCGCAGACACCGAAGAGCGCGCCGAGTTGCGCGCTTGTGCACTGGCCATTTGCAAGCAACCCCTGGAGCTGTTGGCCAAGCGGGACTTCAAGCGCTTGGCGCTGCTGGTCAATGACAGCGAAGCACAGGTCAAACTCGCCATCGCGCTCATTGCTCGCTTAGAGCCCAAGCCGGGCAGGCGATTTATTGACGTCGAGCGCAACGTCATCATCCCCGATGTGCTGATCTTGCCGCATGGCGTTGACAAACAAGGCACGCCGCAATTTCGCGCCATGCTCAACCCCGAGGTGATGCCGCGTCTGAAGGTGAACGACATTTACGCCAACGCTTTAAAGGGCGGCAAAGGCGACGGCCATGCGGGCTTGCAGCAACGGTTGCAAGAAGCCCGCTGGATGATCAAAAACATCCAACAGCGCTTTGACACCATCTTGCGCGTGAGCAACGCCATCACGCAGCGGCAAAAAAGCTTTTTCATTCACGGCGAATTGGCCATGAAGCCCATGGTGCTGCGCGAGATTGCCGAAGAACTGGGGCTGCACGAGTCCACCATCAGCCGCGTTACCACTGCCAAGTACATGCACACGCCTTATGGCACGTTTGAGCTGAAATTTTTCTTTGGCTCGGGGCTGGGCACCGACAGCGGCAACAACGCTTCGAGCACCGCGGTGCGCGCCCTCATCAAGCAACTGATCGCGAGTGAAAACCCCAAGAAGCCCTTGTCGGATAACCAACTCTCGGACATGCTCAAAGAGCAAGGCATAGACTGCGCGCGCCGCACCGTTGCCAAATACCGCGAAGCCCTGCGCATAGCACCCACCAACCTGCGTAAAACCCTGTGAACGCCTTGCAATTGTTTGTGCCCTGCGCTGCAGGGGTGGAATCTTTTTTGGCCTATGAGGTGGCGCAAATCACAGGGCTGGCCAGTCGCGACCTGCAAACCTTGCGCGGCGGCGTGCAGATGCAAGCCTCTTGGCGAGCTGCCTTGCAACTCAATTTGCACAGTCGCCTAGGCATGCGGGTGTTGATTCAGTTGGCGCACCAGCCTTATACCAGCGAGGATGACATTTACAACGCGGCCAGCGCCGTGGCTTGGGAAATGTGGTTCACGCACAAGCAAAGTTTCAGGGTTGAAATCACCGCGCAGCACAGCCCCTTGAAGAGCTTGAACTTCGCCACCCTCAGGGTGAAAGACGCGATTGCCGACCGCTTTCGCGACAAAAGCGGTGTTCGCCCCGATGTGGACACCCAACGCCCCGATGTGCGGGTCCATGCCCACCTGACCGACAAAATGCTCACCCTGTATTTGGACACCACCGGTGAGCCGCTGTTCAAACGCGGTTGGCGCGAAGACACGGGCGACGCGCCATTGAAAGAGACCTTGGCTGCTGCCATGTTGGCCGCCAGTGGTTGGAGCATGCCACTGCTCACCGCACCCGGCGAGACCCCACCAGCCCTGCCATCGGTGGCGGGTGTCGAGCAAGGCATTCCCTTGTACGACCCGTGTTGCGGCAGCGGCACCATCGTCATTGAAGCCGCGCAAATTGCTTGTCGCATGGCTGCCGGCTTGCAGCGGCGTTTTGGGTTCGAGAAATTGCGCATGTTCGATGCCCATGTGTGGCGACAGTTACAAGACGAGGCCAGAGCGCAAGCGTGCGAGCCGCGTGCAGCGGTGTTTGGCAGCGATGTGGCCTTTCGCATGGTTGACTTTGCGCAACGCAATGCCGAGCGTGCCGGTGTGGCCCAGGCCGTGAACTTGCGCGGGGGCGACGCTTTGCAGCGTATGCCGCCCACCGATGTGAGTGGTGTGATGTTGGTGAATCCGCCTTACGGCGAGCGCATAGAAGCCGCCGGTGTGGCGGGTGCGGCCAGCCTGGCGCGCAGCGGTCGCGAGGTGGGGCAGGTGGAAGACGGCGGCGAGTTTTTCAGCCAACTGGCCAGCCATTGGAAGAAAAATTACACCGGCTGGCGCGCTTGGGTGCTCACGCCTGACCTGAAGTTACCCGGGCGCATGCGCCTGAAGGAGTCGCGCCGTGTGCCCATGTGGAACGGCCCCATCGAGTGCCGCATGTTCCGCTTCGACCTGATGGCAGGCTCGGCGCGCAAACCGGCGGCTTGATGTCTTCGCCAGTGGTGATAGACACCAACATCGTGCTCGATATCTGGGTATACCAAGACCCGGCCACGCCGCCTCTTTTGCAAGCCTTGAAAGAAGGTGAGTTGCGCTGGTTGGCTACGATTGCCATGCGCGAGGAGTTGTTACGTGTGCTGGACTATCCGCACATTGCCCGCCGACGAGAGCGCGACGGCCTGAGCGCACAAGACGTGCTGGCGCACTTTGACGGCTTGGCGCAGATGCAAGCCGTGGCGCCCAAAGCGCCGTATGTGTGCAAGGACGAGGACGATCAAAAATTCATTGATTTGGCGGTAGCCCACCAAGCCTTGCTGCTCAGCAAAGACAAGCAGGTGCTGCGCTTGACCAATCGGCTTGCGCGTTTAGGCGTGGTGGTGAAAAAATCTCAAGGAGACCCATAATGAAAAGCATGAGTACGCAAGAAGCCCAGCAAGCTTTCGTGGTTTTACAGCAGCAAGCCCAAGCCCCATGGCAACTGCAAGAGAGCAGTTTGCACGCCCAATGGAAATTCAAAGATTTCGTTCAAGCCATGGCCTTCATGAACGCGGTGGCTGAGGTGGCCGAGCGCATGAACCACCACCCCGAGTGGAGCAATGTGTACAACCGCGTGAACGTACGCCTGACCACCCATGACGCGGGCGGGCTCACTGCGCTGGACTTTGAATTGGCACAAGCCATGGACAGCTTGGCTATCACCGCTTCCCAAAGTTAAACACGGCGCTTACTGGCTGCGCTGCTGCAGCAGTTGTAGCAATTGCCCCAGCGCATGGGCTTGGGTGGCCAAACGCACAGCAGCGCGGTCGCCCTCAAAGTGGCATGTCTGCACTTTCACCCACACGGTTTCAGCGCCAATCGTGGGGCCGCCGTCGGTGGGCAGACCCCAGGCAAAACACACCGTGCCCACGGGCTTGGTGGGGCTGCCGCCGCTGGGTCCCGCAATACCCGTGACCGCCACAGCCACTTGCGCTTGAGATTTTTTCAAAGCGCCCAGCACCATGGCTTGGGCGACTTCTTCGCT
>CAMBXY010000048.1 GCA_945871945.1 Bordetella parapertussis | reverse complement strand
TATCGACGTGGGGCGTATAAATGGCTTTGTGCTTGCCGCGTAAACGGAGGGCTGCTTCGCTGGCAATCCGTCCGAGCACCTTATCGGTGGCGTCAATCACAAACCACTCATGCGTCACGTCAGCGGGTTTTGCGCTGAAAGTGGACATGTGTTTCCTAGAGTGGGTTGTGGGGCCCTTTTCCACGGTCGGTGTTCCTCTGCTGGGAATCTCTTAGGTGGGGATGAAAACTTCGCCGCGGGGCCTTGGTCGCTGCGAAGCCTTACATTCTATGCCATTTCAGCCTCGCTTCCACATACCAGCATGTCAGCCGGTTACCATAGTGCATGTTCAGTTACCGTCACGCCTTTCATGCTGGAAACCATGCCGATGTCTTAAAACACACGGTTTTGATATCCGCAATGAACTATCTTGCACAAAAAGACGTGGGCTACACCGCGATTGATACCCACAGCGGACCGGGTTTGTACAAACTTGACAGCCCTGACGCCAAGCAAAGTGGTGAAGCACAAGAGGGTTTGCTGGCACTTTTGCGCAACAAATCCAAGTTAGCGGGCCCCATGGCACCCGCTTTGCTTGCCTATCGCGCCGTGCTTGACCATTTCAACCCGCAAGGGGGCATGGTGCATTACCCAGGCTCGCCCTTCATCGCCCATCATCTGTTGCGTGAACAAGACAAACTGAAGTTGTTCGAACTGCATCCCACCGACATCCGTACTTTGGTGGCGAATGTGGAAGCCTTGCAAGCGGGCCGGCAAACCATGGTCATGAATGAAGATGGTTTTTTAGGGCTGCCCAAATACCTGCCGCCCACAACACGACGAGGCTTGGTGTTTATTGACCCCAGTTATGAGATCAAACTGGATTACGAACGGGTGGTGGTCGCCGTTTCAACAGGTTTGCAGCGTTTTGCTACCGGCACTTTTGTGATTTGGTACCCCATCATTCCCCGCCCACAGGCACACAGCCTGCCTAGGCACTTAACTAATTTGGCGCGTCAATCGAATCGCCCTTGGCTGCATGCCACGCTGCGAATTCGCTCCGGTGCGCAACGCCCCGAAGCGGTGACGGGCGACCCAGTCAAGCGTTTGGGTTTGGTAGAAAGCGGCGTGGTGGTTATCAATCCGCCCTTTAGCTTGCAAGAAGATTTGCAAGCGGCAATGCCGCAAATGGTGCAACTTATGGGCCAAGACAATCAAGCGGGGTTTACGCTCACCACCAGTTAGCCGACCGACTGGTTGGCTAATTGATATAATGTCCCAAATGCCCTGCGTAAAGGGCAATGGAGCAGCCCATGTACACACAGGCCTTGGATATTCATCCTCAACTTGCAACACCTCTTGTTGCGGCTGAGGATGCGCATAAACAAACGCATTTTGAAGAGACGATCAACCACGAGGGCAAGATCGAGCCTCGCGACTGGATGCCAGCGCATTACCGCAAGACCTTGGTGCGTCAAATCAGCCAACACGCGCACAGTGAAATTGTCGGCATGCTGCCCGAGGGCAACTGGATCAGCCGCGCACCCAGCTTGAAGCGCAAAGCTATTCTGATTGCCAAAGTACAAGACGAGGCTGGCCATGGCCTTTACCTGTACAGCGCGGCCGAAACCTTGGGAACCAGTCGCGACCAAATGCTGGAGGCCTTGCACACCGGACGCGCCAAGTACAGCTCCATCTTTAATTACCCCACCCTCACTTGGGCCGATGTCGGTGTGATTGGCTGGTTGGTAGATGGTGCCGCCATCATGAACCAAATCCCTTTGTGCCGTTGCTCATATGGACCTTACGCCCGGGCCATGGTGCGCATTTGCAAAGAAGAGTCTTTCCACCAACGCCAAGGTTTTGAATCCCTGATGGTGATGATGCAAGGCACCCCAGAGCAACAAGCCATGGTGCAAGACGCGGTCAACCGCTGGTGGTGGAAATGTTTAGCCATGTTTGGCCCGCCTGACAGCGACAGCCCCAACTCAGAACAAAGCAAGCGCTGGGGCATCAAGCGCATCAGCAACGACGATTTGCGCCAAAGCTTCATAGACGCTACCGTGCCCCAAGCCAAGGTGTTGGGCGTGAGCTTGCCGGACCCCGATTTAAAGTGGAATGAAGAACGCCAACACCATGACTATGGCGCCATCGATTGGGACGAGTTTTGGGCCACGGTAAATGGCAAGGGCCCCTGCAACAAAGAGCGTTTGGCCACCCGAGTCAAGGCTTGGGAGGAAGGCGCTTGGGTGCGCGAGGCCGCCTTGGTCCACGCCAACAAACAGCAAGCTCGGCTGTCCCAGGAAGCCGCATGAGTACCAATGCCGCCACCGAGTGGCCATTGTGGGAAGTGTTTGTGCGCAGCAAACAAGGCTTGGAGCATCGCCACTGCGGCAGCTTGCATGCCAGCGATGCCTCGCATGCCATGCAAATGGCCCGGGACGTCTACACCCGTCGCCAAGAGGGCGTGAGCTTATGGGTGGTAGCGTCAGCGCAGATTCACGCAAGTGAGCCGCATGACAAAGCTGCATTGTTTGAGCCCGCCAGCGACAAGATTTTTCGTCACCCCAGTTTTTATGAAATTCCCGACGACGTCGGGCATATGTGATGCTTGCGCCACAACTGCCTTTGGTTTTGCATTTAGCGGACAACGCCTTGGTCTTGGGTCAACGCAATGCTGAATGGTGCGGCCATGCACCCGTGCTGGAAGAGGACATCGCTTTGGCTAACCACAGCTTGGACCTAATTGGACAAGCGCGACTGCTTTACCAGCATGCCGCGCAATTGATGGGCGAAGGTCACACCGAGGACAGCTTGGCATATTTACGCGATGCCCCAGCATTTCGGAACTTCACGCTGCTGGAGTTACCGCACCACGGGCCCCTCGCGGCAAATAGCGAAAGCGATAGAGATTTCGCCACAACACTGGTGCGTAATTTTTTATACAGCGCATGGGCGCTGGGCATGTGGACACGGTTGACGCAAGGCAACGACCCCCAACTTGCGGCAATTGCTGCCAAAGCCATCAAAGAAACCCGTTACCACTGGCAGCATGCCAGTGATTGGGTGGTTCGCTTAGGCGACGGCACCAGCGAGTCGCAACGGCGCGCGCAAGCGGCTGTGAATCACCTCATGCCTTACACGCAAGAATTTTGGGCACCCTTGGCGCACGAACAAGCAGCCCTGCACATTGGCGTGTCACTTCAAGAGACACAGTTCCTTAGCGAATGGAACTTGCTGATAGCCGCTGTGCTTGAGCAAGCCAACCTGACGCGTCCATCGGATGGCGGTTTTCTCTCGAGTGGAAACCACGGCATCCATTCCGAGCACATGACTTACTTACTGAGCGAAATGCAAAGCTTAGCGCGGGCCCATCCCCACGCGGTGTGGTGACATAAGCGATGGCCATCGATATGACTGCGCTGCATAGCGCGCTTGATCAACTCTGTGACCCAGAGATACCCGTGGTGAGTTTGCGCGAGATGGGCATTTTGAGAGACGTGAAAGTTTTATCCAACAGCGTTGAAGTGGTGATCACGCCTACCTACAGCGGGTGTCCTGCGATGGAACAAATCCATGACGATATTTTGCTCACCTTGAAGCAACTTGGCGTGACCGGCCATGTCAGCACTCAACTTGCGCCCGCATGGACCACCGATTGGATGACAAGCAGCGCACGCGAAAAACTCAAAGCCTATGGGATAGCCCCACCGCAATGCCAAAGCCCGGACACCAGCCAAGTCATGCATTTCATTCGCCGTGTGCCAGCTGAGCTGATTGAGTGTCCGCGTTGCGGGTCGTCCAACACCACCATCACCTCGGCTTTTGGCTCCACCGCTTGCAAAGCACTGTGCAAATGTTTAAGTTGCCAAGAACCCTTCGATTACTTCAAGCCCTACTGAGCACGCTATGAACACAGTCACCCGTTTTCATTCGCTCAAGGTGTTGCGCCTGCGCAGCGAAGGCCTCAACGGTCGGGCCATCACTTTGGCAGTCCCGCCAGCCTTGCGGCAGACTTTCGACTTTCAAGCGGGGCAATACCTGGTGGTGAGAGCAGACATTGCAGGTGTTTCCACCCGACGCAGTTACTCGGTTTGCAGCACGCCCGCCCATCTTCGCGCAACCGGAGAAATTGAGATCGGCGTGCGCTCGGTGGCCGGCGGTGTTTTTTCTGTGTGGGCCAACACCCAATTGGAGGTTGGCGAAAACTTGGAGGCCATGCCGCCTGAGGGCCGGTTTGTGTCTACTCACCCGCAGGCCCATCACACCGTGTGCTTTGCAGCGGGTTCGGGCATCACGCCCATTTTGTCCTTGATAGCCACTGGTTTAGCCTCAAACGACCACAGTCGCTATACCTTGGTGTATGGCAATCAACGCATGCAAAGTGTGATGTTCAATGAAAGTTTGCAAGACTTGAAAGACCGCCACCCACAACGCTTGTCTTTGCTGCATGTGTTGTCTCGGCAAGAACAAGATATCCCCTTGCTGCAAGGCCGCATCGATGAAGACAAAGTGGCTCATTTAACCAGCAGCTTATTGCCTGCTGCGCACATTGACGAAGTATTTGTCTGTGGCCCCGACGCCATGATGCAAGCGACTGTGCAAAGCTTGCAGCACGCAGGCGTGTCAGAGGATCGCATTCACAGCGAACACTTTGGACAATCCAGCACTCCCCGCAAGCCTGCGACTGTGGCTCAAACCACCCAGACCGGCGATATTGACTTGCACATCATCTGCAACGGCAAGCGCCACAGCGTACCCATGTCCGCTGACAACAATCCTTTGTCTGCAGGATTAGACGCGGGTTTAGACTTGCCGTACTCATGTCGCAATGGGGTTTGCTGCACCTGCCGCGCCAAGGTCATGGAAGGACAAGTGCATATGCAAAAAAACTTCACCCTGACAAGCGAAGAAATGGCGCAAGGCTTTGTGCTGTCTTGCCAAGCCAGAGCGCTGACACCGAAGTTGGTCCTCAGCTTTGATGAACGCTAAAGCCTAGACGGTCTGTGTCAAGTGATGGCAAATTTGCTTGGTTGCTGTGCTTTGGTTCATGGTGTAAAAATGTAATCCTGGCACACCCGCTGTCAGCAGTTGATCGCATAAATCGTTCACCACCTCTAAACCAAACGCCTTGATCGACGCACTGTCATCGCCATAAGACTGCAGTCGCAAGCGAATCCACCGTGGGATTTCTGCGCCACACGCATCAGAAAAGCGCATCAATTGGGTTGAACTGATGATGGGCATGATGCCAGCCACCACGGGTATGTCTGCGCCATGTTTATAGGCTTCGTCAACAAAGCGGAAATACGCGTCGGTGTTGTAAAAGTACTGGGTGATGGCCGAACTTGCACCCGCCTTGACCTTGGCCACATAGGCCTGCACATCCGCCTCGGGCGACTTGGCCTGCGGATGCACCTCGGGATAGCAGCCCACCTCTATATGGAAATGGTCGCCGGTTTCTGCGCGAATGAACGCGACCAACTCACTGGCATAACGAAACTCGCCAAACGTGCCGTGACCACTGGGCAAGTCGCCGCGCAAAGCCACCATGCGACGAATGCCTGCTGCTTTGAATTGTGCCAACTGCGCACGCACACTTTCGCGGGTGGCGCCTATGCAGGAAAAGTGAGGCGCTGCATCATGACCCTCAGCCAAGATGGCTTGCACCTGCTGCAAAGTGCCGTCTTGGGTGGAGCCGCCCGCGCCATAGGTGACACTGAAAAACTGCGGATTGAGTTCATACAAATCACGCCTTACTTGCTCGAGTTTGACCACACCCTCAGGTGTTTTAGGGGGGAAAAATTCAAAACTGATAGGTGTGCTTAGGGCTTTGCGCATGCAGGCCTCCTGAGATAAATAAAAAATTCTTGGTTACCGTCACCACCCGAGATGGCGCTGGGCAACCACTGACTGACATGCAAATCCAGTGCCAGCGCAGCTTCACGCAAGCGCTGCTCAACTTGCACATACTTGACAGCGTCTTTGACCACGCCACCTTTGCCAATATCGCTGGCCTGTAATTCAAACTGGGGTTTAACCAATAACAACATCTGCCCGAGTTCACTCATTACCGACTTCAATGCCGGCAAGACCAGCGTCAAGGAGATGAAGCTCAAGTCAGCCACAATCAATGCAAAACCCGAGCTTTGTCCACACTGGGCCAGAGTCAGTTCGCGGGCATTGCAATGTTCTATGCAAACCACACGCGAATCACCGCGTAAACGGGAATGAAGTTGGCTGTGTCCCACATCCACACCCGTCACCTGAGCGGCACCGTGTTGCAATAAACAATCGGTAAAGCCTCCAGTGGACTGACCCACATCCAAGCAATGCAAGCCTTGGGGCTTTATGCCTGTTTCTCGCAAAGCGCCCGCTAGCTTCAAACCGCCGCGCGAAACATACTTGGTTTCAGCATCATTTTGCAATTGAAGTTCTGCATCTTGCGGCACCAGTGCACCATTTTTATCAACCCGCTGCCAAGTTTGAGAACCCACTCGCCACGTCACACCCGCAGCAATCAAACGCTGCGCTTGCGAGCGCGAGTGGGCCAAACCGCGCTCGACCAGTATCTGGTCTGCGCGTGGCATATCAATAGCGGTAGGCGTCGGCTTTGTAAGGGCCGTTTTTGCTCACACCAATGTAAGCCGCTTGCTCGTCGCTCAACACCGTCAGCATGGCACCGACTTTTTCAAGGTGCAAACGTGCCACTTTTTCGTCCAAATGCTTGGGCAACACATAGACCTTGCCGTTTTCGTAATGGTCTTGCTTGGTGAACAACTCGATCTGAGCGATGGTTTGGTTGGCAAAGCTCGCGCTCATCACAAAGCTGGGGTGGCCTGTTGCGCAACCCAAATTCACCAAACGGCCTTTGGCCAACATGGTGATTTTTTTACCATCAGGGAAGATGACGTGGTCGACTTGGGGCTTGATCTCGTCCCACTTCAGTCCTTCCAATGAGACTACATCAATTTCATTGTCAAAGTGACCGATGTTGCAAACGATGGCTTCGTCTTTCATGGCGGCCATGTGCTCGTAACGGATGACGTTTTTGTTGCCGGTGGCCGACACGAAGATGTCGCACTTGTCGGCAGCGTATTCCATGGTCACTACTTTGTAGCCTTCCATGGCGGCTTGCAAGGCGTTGATGGGGTCGATTTCGGTGACCCACACTTGGGCGCTCAAAGCGCGCAGAGCTTGGGCAGAACCTTTGCCTACATCACCGTAGCCAGCTACCACAGCCACTTTGCCGGCGATCATCACGTCGGTAGCACGCTTGATGGAGTCCACCAAAGATTCGCGGCAGCCGTAGAGGTTGTCGAACTTGCTCTTGGTGACGGAGTCGTTCACGTTGATGGCGCGGAACATCAAGCTGCCCTTGGCGGCCATTTCGTTTAAGCGCAACACACCGGTGGTGGTCTCTTCGGTCACGCCAATGATTTGCGCACCTTTGCGGCTGTACCAAGTGGGATCGATGGCCAATTTGGCTTTGATGGCGTTAAAGAGGCAAACCTCTTCTTCGCTACCGGGGTTGTTCAACAAAGACGCATCGGTTTCAGCACGCTTGCCCAAGTGCATCAGCAATGTGGCATCGCCGCCGTCGTCCAAAATCATATTGGGGCCTTCGCCCTCAGCACCCTTTGCCGCAAACTCAAAAATGCGGTGGGTGTAATCCCAATAGTCAGTCAAGGTTTCACCTTTGTATGCAAACACAGGTGTACCGTTGGCCACCAGCGCTGCAGCGGCATGGTCTTGGGTGGAGTAAATATTGCAAGAAGCCCAACGCACTTGCGCTCCCAAGGCTTGCAGGGTCTCTACCAGCACAGCCGTTTGAATGGTCATGTGCAGTGAGCCGGTGATGCGCGCACCTTTCAAGGGCTGGGCTTTGGCGAATTCTTGACGAATGGCCATGAGGCCGGGCATTTCTGTCTCGGCGATTTTGATTTCTTTACGACCCCAATCGGCCAAAGACATGTCGGCGACATGGAAGTCGGTGGTTTGGGTGGGTTTCAGCGATGCATTCATGTGTAAGCTCCAAAAGGTTCAGGGCCACAGACACGAACGATACAAGCACTTGGAGAATCCGAGGTGCTCACCTCACGTTGTCAGTGGGTGAGCGCGGTTGGTCGGAATTTGTCCGAGCCTCACGCCATCAAAAGATGGCGCTGCAGCGCTCCTCGGAACGTCGATATTCTAATCATCTTCTTAACCTCACATTCGGCTTTTGAAAAAGACCCTGAAATGAAAGCGCATGCCAGAGGAATGTCTCCTAAAATAAAGGATGATTAATCGCAGCCTTCTCATTTCTATTAAGCGACGGCTACCGCGCAACAGGCGCAATTCTTTCGATATTTATTACGTCTTTTTTTCTGTTTCGTCTTTGCTATTTTTAGTGCCCATGGCGCCCTTGCTCTATGTCTTGGGCCTGGGCGACGTGGCTATGTCGGTATTTTGGGCCTGTTTATTTGTTTTTATCGCCTTGGTGCTTTGGTTCAAGGGCATGCCACGCTTGTGGGCTTTGTCTATTTACCAAACCAGCATCATGGGCATTATTTTGTTCAATGCCTGGCACTTGGGCGGCGTGACTTCACCGGTGATGGTTTGGCTGGGGATTGTGCCGATCCTGCCCTTATTCACCTACAAATCTCGAAGTGGTGTGTATTTTTGGTTGAGCGTTTCTATGCTCTCGGTGTTGCTCACTTTTGTTCTACAACTGCTGGGCTTCTTTCCGATTCAAGCCAACCAAACATGGCAGGATTTGGCCTTGGGTGCCATGATGTACGGCCTGCTGGTCTACACCCAATGGAGTCTGATCAGGTCGGTGGACTTGATGAATCAGCAATCGGTCAAGCACATCCATCGCACCAACCTGCGTTTGAAAAAACTCTCTAATGACCTCACCGAGGCGAATGCCCATAAAGACCAATTCTTGGCCATTGTGAGCCACGAAATGCGCACACCGCTTAACGCGGTGATGGGCTATCTGAGTTTGATGGGTACCGACAAACGCATGACCTCGGACTTACAAGAGTTTGTTTCGGGCGCACAAAACTCAGCCGCCCATTTGCTCACCGTCATCAATGACTTGCTGGACTACTCACAAATCCAAAACGGCAAGATCACACTCAATCCACAGGTGTTTAATTTGCACACCATGCTGCAAAAAACCCATGCCACGCTCAGTCCCCGTGCGGCCGATTTGGGTTTGAGCTATCAGCTTTTCATTGAAGACTCAGTGCCTGTGTGGGTCAAAGCCGATCAACATCGCTTAACCCAAATTTTGATTAACCTGCTTGGCAATGCACTGAAGTTCACCGACAAAGGCCATGTGAATACCTATGTAAGCTTTGAAGTGCACAACGCTATGGCCATGCAAGGTACGCTGCGTGTGTGTGTGGAAGACACGGGCCCAGGTATTGATGCAGCCCAACAAACACGTATCTTTGAGCCATTTGTGCAACTCTCGCATGCCAAGAGCCGATCAGCACGCGATGCTTTGCGCGGCAACGGCTTGGGTTTGAGCATCACCAACACCTTGGTGCAAAGCCATGGCGGGCGCATTGAGTTGCAAAGCACCGTGGGCAAGGGCTCTTCCTTTATTGTGAAAGTTCCCCTGCTGCTGGCACCCGCAATGCCTAAAACCGACCCGGTTTTAGAGCGCACCGATTGCCGTGTTGTGCACTTGCTGATCGTGGACGACCATGCGGTCAACCGTTTGGTGGCCAAAGCCACTATTTTGCGGGCGCTGCCCAATGCGGTAATTGATGAAGCCGAAGATGGCACCACTGGGCTCGCCCAAATGAGCAAAACCCTTTACGATTTGGTGTTGCTGGACTTGGTCATGCCGGACATGGACGGCATTGAAGTGATGCGCCGTGTTCGCAGCAATTTAGCGGCTCCCTTTAACCAAGTGCAGGTCATCGCACTGACGGCCAATGTGGCCAGTGACGCCTTGAAAGCCTGCAAGGATGTCGGCATCAATGAAGTGATGCCCAAACCCTTTGACAGACACTCG
>CAMBXY010000047.1 GCA_945871945.1 Bordetella parapertussis | reverse complement strand
TCGGTCTGCTTCCCATCCAGCAAAGCCTGGTGAAGGTTCCCCATCATCCCGCCGCCAAAAATAATTTCATGCGTCTTTGCACTCTTCAAGTCAGGCTCTTTCACTGGGTTTGCCGCCAAAGGCTTTAGTGGCGCCAAGCGATCGGTAATGCGCGGCGCCGCGTCGTACGCGAGGTCCATCAACACGTACTGCTCGCGAGGGGAGAAGAGTTCCTGGACCGGGTATCGCTCACCAGGGGCTCCTACCGCATCAATCACCACATCGCAACGCATCCCTGGCGCCAGGACGATCCGCCCACCTTCAGGCTCATGAAGCGGGACCGGGTGACCGTCTAAAGCGATGATCATCGGCCGGTGCCCTTGGAACCGCAGCGCAAAGATGCGTGCGTTGGCAGCATTCACCAGCCGCAGACGAAGCTTTTCCCCGGCCCTGATTGGAAATTGGTCGTTCACGGATCCATTCACTGTCACCACGTTCCCGATACGCCCCGCATGCGACATATCGTGGGCGTTTCCGAACGACTCACTGACCTTCCCGTTTGCCGTGATACGCCAATCGTCAAGTACCCAGGTCACGTCACGATGAACCGCAGGGGGCTCCCGTTCCTGCACGATCAAGGTTCCGTAAAGACCCCGGTCTACCTGTTCCGAGCTCTGAAAGTGCGAGTGATACCAATAAGTGCCGGCATCGATAGCGTCGAATTCGTAGATGAAACGCTGTCCGGGCTCGATAGGGAGCTGCGTCAGATGTGGAACACCATCCATTGCGTTCGGCAATCTCACGCCGTGCCAGTGCACAGTTGTGGGCACAGCTAGCTGATTCGTCACTTGCACCCTAACTCGCTCGCCTTGAAGCACGCGCAACTGGGGGCCAGGTACGTTCCCGCCGTATGTCCACGCTGCAATAGATGGTTTGTCCGTGTCCGTCAATGCCAGGCCAGCCATCGCTACCAGTTCGAACTCCCGAGCAGGATAGTTTTGGACTGTGGATGTGCAGCCGAGTTGAGTGCCGATTCCCAGCGACGCAAGGCTGTGCAGGAAGTAACGACGGTCTACTTTTGACATGCGTACGATCATAACTACCGTAATCTATTTCGCTAGGGACGTCTGCGCGGAAGACGTCTTTGATGAGTCAGGCAAATCGATAATGAAACGCCCGTGCGCCATACGCGATGCCTTTGCTTGTGCTGATAGCCAAATTTCTTTATTCAGCGCATTTCAGCCCAGCATCATTGTCAAGGTTTTGCAGGGGCTTTAAATCGGTAATAAAATCAAAAAGTGAAAAAATTAGTTTGTTACTTTTTAATTGCCGGGATAGCTCTGATCTCAGGTGGTGCCAACGCACATATGCTCAGCGTTGACCATCACTCTCATGAAGTAAGCAGCGCTTCTGACCATGTGCACTATGACTATAGCCACGAGGAAAAATTTACTGCTGAATCCTCTAGTACCTTGGCTGATAGTTCCAAGCTGGATGCAAATAACTCAGAAACCCTCACGCAAGCACACTACAGCCACGGTCACAGTCATCACCACGCTTCTGGCTTGCCAGCATCTTGCGACTTGCTGGCAGCGGTTGAGCCCCAAAGTTTGAAGCCTGTTTCTTATTTGCCTTTCGTCAGCAGCGCGATTAGCAACAACATTGAGCGCCCAAAGTGGCTTGTCACTACGCCCCCCGTGGTGAGCCTTTTGAGCTAAAACGCCAGCAATTCAACGCGGCGCGTAATGCGCAAAGGTTCACCGAAGTTTGATTGACTTCGGAGAACTTGTTTGTTTAATTTTTATCATCCTGTTAAGTTTGCGTTCGCCTGTAGGGCTAAATCAATTGTTTTTGGGTTTGCCTTCTTGGCCACAAGCGCGGTTGCTCAAACCGTAAGCCAGCCGCCTACGCTGAGGCAAGCTGTGGAGGCTGCATGGCAAGCCAGCCACCAGTCACGCTCTTTGGATAACCGCCGCAAAGAGTTGGCTGCCAAAGAAAAGGCTGCAGGCAGCTGGTTATCCGGGGAACCCGTCGCTGGCATTGCACACCGTACCGACTGGCTAAATAGAAACGAAGGTTTTCGTGAATACGAAGCCGAAATTGAGTTGCCATTGTGGAACCCTAGGGTACGCACAGCTGCCCAGGCAGATGTTTCCGCCCAGCGGCTGGGTTTTGATGGCCAGTTTGCTTTAGCCAGACTCAAGCTGACGGGCGAGCTGCGAGCACTTGCCGCCAGCGCAGCCATGGCCCAGGTTGAGCTGGACTTAAATAAGCGCAAGCTGCTGGATGCAAATGTGCTCATGCAGGACTTGAATCGGCGAGTCAAGGCGGGCGAAAACCCCCGGCTTGATGGCCTGCAAGCCCAGCTGCTGGTGCAGCAAGCCCAAACCGCCCTCGCACACGCCGAAAGTCAGTTAACGCGCCTGCAAAACCAGTGGCGCAGCCTGACGGGTCTAGCGATGGTTGCGTCGCTGAACGAACCGCTGGCAAGCAGCGCTGCAAATGAAGCGACGGCCGCGCTCGTTTCGCCTGATCACCCAGCCCTTCGCCAAGCGCAAGCACAAGTTAGCATTGCAAAGGCCAAGCTGGCGCTAACTGCTGCTGACCAGCGTGACCCGATGGCTTTAGGTTTGGGTATCGCCCGCGAACGCGGTAGTTTTGGTGCCACGAATGAAACTAAGCTGCGCATTGCCTTGCGTATTCCGCTGGGCGGCGATAACCGTAATGAAGCGCGCGATGCAGCAGCCCGAGCCGAGCTTGATACCGCGCAGGCCGAGCTAGATGCGCTGCAACGTCAACTGCCCACCGAGGTAGCCGCTGCAACTGCCGATCTGCGTGCTGCCAGATTTGCACAAACTGCCGCAACTGAACGAGTCCGTCTGAGCACAGAAGTGCAAATACTGATCACCAAATCATGGCGTCTTGGCGATGGCGACTTGCCTGCCCGCCTACGCGCTGAGAACGAACAATTTGAAGCCAGATTGTCACTGGCCCGCGCGGCTATTGATGTGCAGCGCGCCATCGCCAACCTAAACCAAGCCCACGGAGTGTTTCCATGAACGCCCAAAACGTTACTACCAGCCCCTTTTATGTACTAAATCGGCGCATAGCAAAATCAATGCAGACCCAGTCAGCAATTTTTTTAGCAGTAATTTTCGTTGTTTTAACTACCTTACTCGGCCGTGCATGGGCTGATGCAGGCCATGACCACGGCAACACGCCCGCAGCTGTAACCGGTTCAGCCGCTCCGCGTGTGACCAGTCACTCAGATCTGTTTGAAGTGGTCGGCATGATTGAAGGCAACGAGATGAAGATTTACTTGGACCGTTACGCCACCAACGAGCCGGTAACTGATGCAAAGATTGAAGTCGAAGTCGGAAGCATCAAAGGCATTGCTGCGGCGCAAGCGGACGGCAGCTACAGCTTTAAAAATGATATGTTTACTAAGCCGGGCGACTTGGCTGTCAGCTTCACCATACTGGCTGGCAAAGACGTCGACTTGCTGGCGGGCGACTTGAAAATTGGCAGTCTGGTTGATGCTCACTCACAGGATAAGGCCGCCAAACCGTGGCTGCGCTGGGCGGCATATGCAGGCAGTGCGCTACTGCTGGCAGCCATCGCCTTTGTTACATTGCGTAGGAGTAAGCGTACCGGCACCCTTGCATCGAATGCTACGTTTTTGATATTTTTTTGCGTCCTACTTGCAGGCGTCAGCACCTCTTTTGATGTGCAAGCTGACGCTGGTCATGACCATGGCGAAGCGTCAGCACCCGCAGCTAGGGGCAACGCACCCATTCGCCTGGCAGATGGTGGCGTTTTTTTACCCAAACTGTCACAGCGGCTGCTGGGTATACGCACTATCGCAGTCGAAGAAGCCTCACTGCCCAAAGCCGTTGAGCTGACTGGTCGCGTTGTGGCTGACGCGAACGCAGGCGGTAAAGTACAGCCCACACAAGCCGGGCGTATTGAAGCAGGCCCTAGCGGTTTACCCACACTGGGTAAAGCCGTGCGCAAAGGAGAGGTGCTAGCCTTGGTGCGCGCATCGACCAGCGCCATTGAGCGTGCCAACCAGCAGTCGCAAAGCACTGAGCTTAAAAGCAACTTAGAACTGGCAAAAAAGCGCCTAGACCGGCTAGAGCAGCTTGAGGGTACGGTGCCTGCCAAAGACATTGAAGCCGCCAAATTGGATGTCAGCAGTTTGCAACAACGCGCGGCAACCATTGGCGCAAGCGTGGTGGCGCTTGAAGCATTGGTGGCCCCAGTCTCAGGCGTGATAGCTGCTGCTAATGTGGTGGCTGGGCAAGTGGTAGATGCTCGCGAGGTGTTGTTTGAAATTGTTGACCCGACACGCCTGAGCATTGAGGCCAGCGCGTTTGATGTGTCTTTGGTTAGCAATATCGCATCTGCCTCAATAGCCAGTAGCCAAGGTAGCATCGCGCTACAGTTTGCAGGCGCTGGCCGCACACTCCGTGAAGGTGCCTTTCCGCTGCTGTTTCGCACCGCGCCAGGCAAAGGTGCACTGCCGCTTGCAGTAAACCAGCCCGTCAAAGTAGTGCTGCAAACAAAGGAAGTCGTCAAAGGCTTTGCCGTACCCACTTCAGCGGTTGTCAAAAACGCCAGCAACCAGGATATGGTGTGGGTGCATACCGGTGCTGAAACATTTATACCGCGCACGGTGCGCGTTGCTCCGCTCTCCAGCAGCACGATGTCAGTGACGGATGGGCTCAAAGCCGGCGACAGGGTGGTGTCGCAAGGCGCACCGCTGGTCAATCAAGTGCGTTGATCACAAGCCAAAAGCTCAAGCCATACAAATCATGTTCGATAAATTAATTCATTCCTCGTTGGGCAATCGCCTGATGGTGCTCGTGCTGGCAGTCGTCTTGCTAATTGCTGGCGCCACCACACTCACCACTATGCCGGTTGATGTGTTCCCCAACCTGAACAAACCCACCGTCACCCTGCAAGTTGAAGCTGGCGGCATGGCCCCTGAAGAAGTTGAGCAGCAAATCACCACCCGGCTTGAAGTTGCGATGGGCGGCATACCGGGCGTCGAGGGCATTCGCAGTGTGTCCAGCGTAGGCTTGTCATTTGTTTACCTTACCTTTGACTGGAGCACCGATATTTACCGCGCCCGGCAGATGGTCGGCGAGCGATTGCAACTGGTGCGCGAGCAATTGCCCCAAGGTGTTGAACACGTCGGCATGGGCCCCATTACCTCCATCATGGGCGAGATCATGCTGCTGGCGATACCGATTGACACCTCAAAAATCAGCCAGATGGCGGTGCGTGAATATGCAGACTTTGTGATGCGCACACGTTTGTTGACGATCCCGGGTGTGGCGCAGGTGGTGCCAATTGGCGGTGAAGTTCGCCAGTATCAAGTGCAGCCCGACACCGCGCGCATGGCAGCGCTGGGCATCACGCTTGAAGCTGTTGCCGCAGCGCTTAAAGGCTTTTCCGGCAACTCAAGCGGCGGATTTTTGGAGCTTAATTCCCGTGAGTACTTGATTCGTAACATTGGTCGCACCACACGCATCGAAGACTTGCAACGCCTGCCTGTCGCATTTCAAAATGGCAAGCCCATACAGCTTAGCCAAGTTGCAGACGTTAAATTTGCTGCCGCCATCAAGCGCGGTGATGCCGGCTTGAACGGTCAGCCCGCGGTCATCTTGGGCATTCAAAAGCAACCCGACGCGGACACCGTGAAGCTAACCCGCGAGGTCGAAGCGGCCTTGGCTGACCTTAGAAAAGGCCAACCCGCGGGCATGGGCGAAGCTCAGGTCACCATGCGCCAGGCCAATTTCATTGAGTCCTCTGTCAACAACCTCAAAAACAAACTCATGCTGGCGTTTGTTGTCGTGGCAGTGGTGCTGTATTTCTTTTTAGCCAATGTGCGCACGACCCTCATTTCGCTGGTGGCGATTCCGATTTCGTTCATGGTGACGTTGTTAGTTTTTAAATACCTAGGCCTGTCGATCAACACCATGACGCTGGGGGGGCTGACGATAGCCATTGGCGAGCTGGTCGACGATGCGGTGGTGGGCGTTGAAAATGTGCTGCGTCGGCTTAAAACCGACCGAGCAGCGCATCCCGACAAACGGATGGGGCCACTGAAGTTGATTGCCAAAGCCACGCTGGAAGTGCGCTCGGGCATTGTGATTGCGACGGTGATTGTGGTTTTGGTGCTGGTGCCATTGTTCTTTTTGCCAGGCATTGAAGGCCGCCTGATGCAGCCGCTGGCGATTGCCTACATCGTGGCCATGCTGGCATCCATGGTTGTGTCAGTCACTGTCACGCCGGTGATGGCGTACTACCTGCTGCCGCAGATGAAAAGTTTGGATCACGGCGACACCAAGGCGCAAATATGGCTGAAAACCCGTTACGCGGTCTTGCTGCAAAAGGCACTGAGCCACCCCAAGGTTTGGGTAGGAACAGGTGCAGTAGCTGCCGTATTGGCGATGGCGGCCGTACCATTTTTCCCCACCACCTTCTTACCGCCGTTCAACGAAGGCGTGGCGTTGATCGGCTTGCGCCTAAACCCAGGCACGACGCTGAGTGAATCAGTACGCATTGGTTCGATTGCTGAAAAGGCTTTAGCAGGTGTGCCCGAGGCGGAGCACGTAGGCCGCCGTTCCGGCCGGGCCGAGTTGGACGAGCATGCCGAGGGTGTGCACGCATCCGAGCTGGACATCAAGCTCAAGCGCAGTGACCGCAGTGTTGAACAGATTCACGCTGACATGCGCAGCCGTATCGCGTCACTACCGGCTGCCATCGGTCTGGGCCAGCCGATCAGTCACCGTATTGACCACATGCTGACAGGCGTGCGCGCACAAATTGCCATCAAGATTTATGGCGATGATCTGGATGGCCTGCGGGGGCAAGCTGAAGCCCTGCGACAAAAGCTCAGCACCATCCAAGGCTTGGTCGATATCGAAGTTGAAAAGCAGGTGCTGACGCCGCAAATCAAAGTACAGGTCAACTACGACAAGTCATTAGGCTTGGGCATCACGCCCGCCAAATTACTGCAAGAGTTGCAAATGCTGATTGACGGTGAGCGCATCACCGAAGTGGTTGAAGGCAATCGGCGATTCAACCTGGTGCTGCGCCTGCCCGAATCATCGCGCGGCATTGAGGGTCTGAGCAACATGATGATTGACACACCCGGCGGTCGTGTGCCGTTGAGTCAGTTGGCGACGGTCGACGAATCAGACGGCCCCAACCAGATCAGCCGTGACGATGGGCGCCGCCGCATTGTGCTGTCCGCCAACGCGCAAGGCCGCGCACTGAGCGATGTGGTGATTGACCTGCGCGCCGCCATTGCCGAGACCAAACTGCCTGAGGGTTATTTCATTACGCTGGGCGGGCAATTTGCGGCGCAAGAAGAGTCGTCTCGCCTCATAGGCCTGCTGTCGCTAGGCTCTGTTGCACTGGTGTTTTTGATCTTGTACTCGCGCTACCGTTCGGGTGTGTTGGCGGCCATCATCATGGCCAATATTCCGTTGGCACTCGTTGGCGCTGTGATTGGGCTATGGATATCAGGCCAGCCACTGAGCATTGCCGCGCTGGTCGGCTTCATTACGCTGGCGGGCATTGCCA
Organism: Bordetella parapertussis; assembly: GCA_945871945.1. Classification (GTDB taxonomy): domain Bacteria; phylum Pseudomonadota; class Gammaproteobacteria; order Burkholderiales; family Burkholderiaceae_C; genus Limnohabitans. The sequence continues at coordinate 2,439 of CAMBXY010000047.1, read as the reverse complement.
TTCGTAACGGTATTTTGAAGGTATCACACTACATCAACCTGTGTGCGTTTGAAGGTGAAGACTTCGGTACCAAAATGCTGGTGCGCGGATCACTTGAACGCCTGACGCCGGTGCTGATGACTGCACTGGTCGCTGCGCTGGCGCTTTCACCGCTGCTGTTTGAAGCCGAAATGCCCGGCACAGAAATATTGCACCCGGTAGCGGTGGTAATTTTTTCGGGTCTTTTGACTTCCACTCTCCTAGACTCATTTTTAACCCCAGCCATGGTGGCATTGTTTGGCCGCAAGCCAATTGAAGCGCTGGTGGCAGATTCTGGCAATGAAAGTTTTTAAATTTTGCTTGTTTTATTGCTTAGGAAACTGGAGATGAGGTGTAACCCAGTTGCTAGTTCATTTATTTGCTCATTGTTTTGTATAAATCTTTATTTACTTTGAAAGGTATTTTTATCATGCGTAAAACTTTTAATCTCGGCGCCTCATCGGTTGTACTGTTGATGGCTTTGTTTGCTAGCGGCGCAATGGCAGCGAGCGGACACGATCTCAAACCAAAATTCGGCGGTGTGGTAGTCGAGACCAAAGTAGGCGACGTTGAAATTGTGGCCAAGCCTGAAAGCATACAAATTTACATCACCGATCACGGCAAAGCTGTAAAGCTTGATGGCGCTATTGCTAAGGTCACGTTGCTCAACGGCACAGAAAAATCTGAGATAAATTTAGTTGCTGCTGGAGATAAGCTGGAAGCCAAAGGCGCTTTCAAGATCGCCAAAGGCACCAAAGGTATTGCTTTAGTCACATTCGTTGGTAAGCCACCCACGACCGCTCGCTTCGAGTTGAAATGATATGTTTCGCTGTAGCATTTGCTCTACGGAGGCGCATTTCCGCTGTTGACGTGACCACGTGACCGACTTTGAATGACCAAGGGTGATGGTCGAAAACCCGCTTAAATACCTGAATTGCCAGCCCGAGGGCTGGTCATCGGTTTTCAACACACCTGGTCAAATCTCTGCGCCTTAATTCGTCATGTTCGATTGCAACAGTGTGATGATTTGCTGACCGGGGCAGGGCAGTGGTGGGCGGCAAAACTTTATATACATTGGCCAGATCGAACCAAAACTTCATACACATTGGAGCAAGCTGAGTGGCATTCCCCCAAATCAGTAGACAAATATGATGTCAAAACTGAAATGGAGAAAAAGTAAACATACGAGCAATAATTTTGTATGCCTTTTCCAAGCATATCAGCGCTTCGAGATTCGATAGACCGAGGCGGGGGGGGTAGGTTGAATATGGCAGTTCCAATCCATTCAGCTCTCAGGCTTTGCCGAGCAAGAATCTCGGGCGCAATGGGGCGCCTCGTCATATAGGTGAACTGATACATGGCCGCCCCTGCAGGCAAACTATGCATGCTGGCACAGACCGCGTTCCATTGCGCTCGCAAACCCATGGTCAGTAATGGCCGGTCAGAGATCAAGGACCTTACCGCTGTGAGACCTCCATCGACCTTTGTAACTTGGCAGGTCAGGCAGGCGGCATCTTCGCTAGGTAAAAAGGCCATGACATCAGACGCATGCTCAGCTGACTGATTGCCCCCCCAAGGGGTCAATGGGTCTTGTTCAAGCGTTGGCCAACTGACTCTTCGTGAACAAAAATGATTCTTTTTGGAGATATTGATTGATCGTAAATCACTGGACCTTTGTATTCAAAGGTGGCCATTTCCAAAAATTCTTCTGAGGACTGCCGTTGTTCAATGTGCAGATTTGCCAAGGTGAGTCTGTCATCGCGAATTCTTTTCTTGAGCTTCAAAAAAACAGTCTTCATTTGCGGTGCATCTTCTGCGTGATGTATCCACTGCCACGCTTCTCCAGCAGGTATGCGGCGACCTTTTCCTGAGCGATTGACCAACATATACGTGATTTTCATCAATCCCCCACACTCAAGCAGCCTGGAGATTCATGAAATTAGGCAAATCAAAAACAGAGTTGGGAGCTTTGGGTGCCAAGCTGATTACAAGAGGCTTGAAGTGGCGCGAGAGTCGCGGCACCGTGGTTTTTTTCTCGATTTGGGGCGAATGTTTGGTGATGTCAGTGAGGGGGTAATTTTGCAAAAAGTGTTGCTTGATTTGATTGAACTCAAGGCATATTTGTTGACTGACAGAATGTTCCTTCGTCCGAATTCTTACGCTCGGTTCTTCCTCCTCCTCAAAGCATCCGACAACGTCCCAAACCGAAATCTCATCAACCGACTTTTGCAAAAAGTAGCCCCCACCAGGACCGCGGTTGGCCATGACCAATTCATTTGCCTTGAGGTTTTTGAGCAAATTTTCGATGAAGGTAATAGACAACCTCAGCTGCAGCGATAACTCCTTGGAGTTGACTGCTTGACTTGGGGTTGAACTGGCAAGCAGCGCGATCATCCTTAAGGCTTGTACGGCACGTGCATT
>CAMBXY010000046.1 GCA_945871945.1 Bordetella parapertussis | reverse complement strand
CCACTGCCAACACCCGCGCCCCCACCGCCGCCACCGCCGCCTCCACAGGCGGCTAAGGCGAGCAATATCAAGCAACAGTGAAGGCTTAAGAGGCGCATAAAAACACACAAAATACAGGAGTTACTTAGGGAATCGGCATGATGCTACTCAAACTTGAATACAAAACGGGCTTTAAGATGCAAATTGTCAATTTTTATAAGTCTTTAGAACGATGAACCAACTTTTTTCACCCTTACAACTCGGTTCTCCCCGTGGGCCTTTGAACCTGTCCAACCGCATTGTGGTGGCGCCCATGTGCCAATACGCCTGCGACCAAAACGGTCAAGCGAATGATTGGCATTTGATGCATTGGGGTAATTTACTCAACAGCGGCGCGGGTTTGTTCATGATTGAAGCCACCGCAGTGACAGCACAAGGCCGTATCACCCCCAACTGCCTGGGCTTGTGGGATGACGCCACGGCCCATGCTTTGTCTGACACTTTGGCCAGAGCGCGTCGCTTGGCACCGCCCGTGCCCGTGTGTTTGCAAATCGCTCACGCGGGCCGCAAGGCCTCGAGCGCGAAACCATGGGAAGGCGGCATGATGATTCCCCAAGCCAGTGGGGGATGGGAGACCATCGCGCCCTCACCTATTCAGGTGATGGAGGGCGAAGCGCCGCCGCACGAAATCGATGCCGAGGGTTTAGAGGCAATTAAACAAGCTTTTGTGCAAGCTGCCCAATATGCCCAGGCGATGGGCTTGGAGATGATTGAGTTGCACAGCGCCCATGGTTATTTATTGCATGAGTTTTTATCACCCATCGCTAATCAGCGCAGCGACAGCTATGGCGGCAACTTTGCCGGCAGGACCCGATTCCCTTTGCAAGTCTTTCAAGCCGTGCGCAAAGTATTTGACGGCGTGTTCGGTGTGCGTTTGTCCGCGACTGACTGGATAGAAGGCGGCTGGACGTTGGAAGAAACCGGTGACTTTGCCCTGATGCTCAAAGAAGCAGGCGCCGACTTCATACACCTTTCTTCTGGCGGTATTTCCCCCCAGCAAAAAATCAGCGTCGGCCCTGGCTACCAAGTGCCTTTTGCGCACCATGTGCGGCAAAAAACGCAAATGCCGACCATTGCGGTGGGCCTCATCACCCAAGCCCAACAAGCGGAAGATATTTTGCGCAAAGGCGAAGCTGACTTGGTTGCACTGGGGCGCAGCTTTTTATACAAGCCGCGCTGGGGCTGGGAGGCGGCGGCTGAAATGGGCGCTCAAGTTCAAGCCACAAAGCAATATTGGCGCAGTCTGCCCAAGGAAGCCAGCGGCATTTTTGGCGAAGCCAAGGTTGGTGGGCGCTAGTTCTGTTTGTCTGCTTGCAAGCCGTCAAGCACTGTGGGGTAGCGCAGACGCAAGCCCAGTTCTTGCCGCATGCGATCTGCGCGTATGCGCCTAGACTCATTCAAAAAACTCATGACCATAGGCGTCAATTGGTCTTGCGCTTGCGCACGGCTGATTCTGGGCGGCAAAGGCAAATTCCACATCGCAGCCACGCTGTCCATGTAGTCGCCCATTTTCATGTCGGTGTGATCGCAAACATTGACCACACGCAAGGGCTTACCTCTCCACAGGGCTAAGACGGTGGCACGGGCCAAATCATCTGCATGTATGTGGTTGGTGTAAACATCTTCAGAGGCTTGCAACACGGGTGTGCCGCGCAACAGCCGTTCACGTGGTGTGCCCCCTTCTCGGTCTAGGGCATAAATGCCGGGGATGCGCAGCACTTGGGTTCGGGTGTGACCCGTTTTGCCCAAATAATCAATCCACGCTTGGGCGTCCACGCGTCGTTGTGCGCGGACGGTTTGCGGCTGTAATTGACGAACTTCATCCACCCACTCACCCGCACAGTCACCGTACACGCCAGTGGTTGAACCATAGATCAGCACCGCGGGCAAACTGCGCCTACGTAAGGCTTGCACCAAGGCGCGGGTGCGCGGATCGGTGCGGCCCTCTAAAGGCGGCGGCGCCATATGCACCACATGGGTGGCCACACCTGCAAGCCGGCGCAAAGTGGAGGGCTGATCCAAATTGCCTTGCAAGGCAGTGATGCCTTGCTCACGCAAAACATCTGCTTTTTGCACCGAACGGGTCAAGGCCAGCAGTCGGCTTGACGCGCCCAGCAGACCGGCCACACGCATGCCCACATCGCCGCAACCGACGATCAACACACGCGGGCGACGAAACCTTGCAGGCAAGGCACCTAGGGGACTTTGGATTGAAGGCAAAATCAACGCTTTCGATAACTTACTGGTTTCCAAGGATAACAAGCATGGCTTTTCAGATTGTGGTGCAACCCAGCGGACGCAGTTTCACCGTGGAGGGCGATGAAACTGTGCTCGCGGCGGGTATTCGTCAAGGCTTAAATATGCCCTATGGCTGCAAAGATGGCGCCTGCGGTTCTTGTAAATGCAAAAAAATCAGCGGCCAAGTGCAGTTGGGCAGCCACCAAACCAAGGCACTGAGCGCTGAAGAATTCGCTGACGGTTGGGTGCTCACCTGTTGCGCCACGGCCCTGTCGGATGTGGTGCTCGAATCCAAACAAGTCAGTTCGGCAGACGCCTTGCCCATGAAAAAAATGCCGGTTCGCATTGCGGCCATGGAAAAAATGTCGACCGATGTGATGCGCGTCTTTTTGCAACTGCCCGCCACCGAAGTCATGCAGTATCACGCGGGTCAGTACATCGAATTTTTGCAGCGCGATGGCTCGCGCAGGGCTTATTCCATGGCGAATGCGCCGCACACCTTAGACCCTGAGTCGCCCAAGCTGGAACTGCATATACGCCATATGCCCGGTGGCAAATTCACCGACCTGGTGTTTGGTGCGATGAAAGAAAAAGACATTCAGCGCATTGAGGGGCCGCAGGGAAGTTTTTATCTGCGCGAAGACAGCGCCGCGCCCATGGTGTTGCTGGCTTCGGGCACCGGCTTTGCGCCTATCAAAGCTTTGTTGGAACATATGCAGCACAAGGGCATCACGCGGCCCACGCGCTTGTATTGGGGTGGACGTCGACCCGCAGACTTGTACCTCCACGACTGGGTGCTCGCGCAGTTGGCTGGCATGCCGCATGTGCAATACATACCTGTGGTCTCGGATGCTTTGCCCGAAGACGCATGGACGGGCCGAACCGGTTTTGTGCATAAGGCCGTGTTGCAAGACACACCCAGTTTGAGCGCTTATCAGGTGTATGCCTGTGGTGCGCCCATCGTGGTGGACTCGGCCCGCAAAGACTACATTGCCAGCGGTTTATCTGAAGACGCGTTCTTCGCGGATTCATTCACCAGCGAAGCCGATAAAGCCAGCGCTTAAAGCCTAGGCTTTGCGCGCCTGTTTATTTCTCTCGCGCAAAGCTCGCATTTTTTCGGCAATCTTGATCTCCAAGCCGCGCTCCACAGGCTCATACAGCGTGGGCGGCGTCATGTCATCGGGCCAATAGTTTTCGCCAGCGGCAAACCCATCGGGTTCGTCGTGGGCGTAGCGATAGGCTTTGCCGTAATCCAAGTCTTTCATCAAGGCGGTCGGCGCGTTGCGCAAATGCAGGGGCACTGGGCGGGTACCTTCGGACTTGATGAGTTTTCGCACGCTGTTGTAGGCCTTGTAAACCGCATTGGACTTGGGTGCAACCGCTAAATACACCGCACACTCGGCCAAGGCCAGTTCACCCTCTGGGCTGCCCAAACGTTCGTAAACCTCAGCGGCGTCCAAGGCCATGCGCAAGGCACGCGGGTCTGCCAAGCCAATGTCTTCAGCGGCCATGCGGATCATGCGCCGTGCCATGTACTTGGGCTCGGCTCCGCCATCGAGCATGCGCACCAACCAATACAGCGCCGCGTCCGGGTCTGAGCCGCGCACCGATTTATGCAAAGCGCTGATGCTGTCGTAGAACTGCTCGCCGCCCTTGTCATAGCGGCGCATGCGTTCGCCCAGCACCTTGATCAACCATTCATCAGCAATGAGCGTGCGTTTGTCGGCAACTGCAGCCACCGCCAAAGTTTCCAAGGTGTTGAGCAAGCGCCTGGCGTCGCCATCGGCATAAGCAATCAAGCGGTTTTGCGCTTCTTGCGTCAGTTCAGGCACCGCGTCAATGGCGCACGCCTTGGCCACGATGAGCGCCAAATCGACTTCAGACAAAGGCTGCAGCACATACACCGCAGCTCGCGACAACAGCGCGGAATTCACTTCAAATGAGGGGTTTTCGGTGGTCGCGCCAATAAAGGTGAACAAGCCCGATTCGACATGCGGCAAGAAAGCGTCTTGTTGGCTTTTGTTAAAGCGGTGCACCTCATCGACAAACACAATGGTGCGTTGGGCCTCCAAGCCATCCCGTGCGGCTTGGGCTTGCTCTACCGCTTCGCGAATCTCTTTTACGCCGCCGAGCACCGCACTGATGGCTAAAAATTGCGCATCAAAGGCATCGGCCATGAGCCGGGCGATAGTGGTTTTGCCCACCCCAGGCGGCCCCCACAAAATGCAACTGTGCGGTTGTCCCGACTCGAAAGCTACGCGCAGCGCCATGCCCTCGCCCAAGATTTGCTGCTGACCAATTACCTCCCCCAGGCTGCGCGGGCGCAGGCGCTCAGCCAAGGGGGTGTGGGTCAAGGCCGCACCACGTCCGCACCTTTGGGCGGAACAAAAACAAATTGCGTTAGGGTCAAATTGCTGGGGTTTAATTCAACTCGCTCAAAACGAATGAGAGACCGATTGCCAAAAGCATCGGTGATGTCTAGCTGGCTCAATACCACCTGCCCCGCATCGGGGCGCAAACCAATGCGTATGGTTTGCAGGCTGGTGTCTTGTGTTTTGGGCGTGGCCAGCACCCAGTCAAGCCCCTCTTGCGAAGGCGCGGCCTTCAAGTTGAACTCTTTACCCAAGCTGGCCAAGTCTTGGGCCGAAGCAATCAATGCAGCCGGCGTACTGCCCAAAGTTTGCGCTTGGTTGCGCACAGTCACTTGGTTCAAGTCGGCATCAAACAACCACAACTGTTGACCATCGGCCACGATGTTTTGCACAAAGGGTTTGCTGTAATCAAAGCGAAACACGCTGGGGCGAATAAAAGCAAACACGCCCGATGAGGTTTTTGGCTTGGCGGGTCGCCCTTCTTTGGCAGGAGCGGCCACCACTTGCACAAAGTCTGCACGCAAACTGCGGGTGGATTTTAAAAACTGTGCCAAGGTGTCCAAGCTGTCGGCATGCACCATCCCCATGCTCAGCAGCAAGAGTGCAGCGAAAGCAAAACGCAGTTTCTTGTTCATTCTGAATGTGTAGGCACCAAAATTTCGCGTTGCCCATTGCTGCTCATGGAACTGACCAAGCCGGCTTTTTCCATGTCCTCCACCAAACGCGCAGCGCGGTTGTAGCCAATTTTCAAATGCCGCTGAACCAAGGAAATACTGGCTTTGCGGTTCTTCAGCACCACTTCCACGGCTTGGTCGTAAAGCGGGTCTTTTTCTCCCGATATATCGCCAAACAAATCGGGGCCTTCAGAGCCAGCCTCCACCGTGCCGCCTTCGAGCACGCCTTCGATGTAATTGGGCTCGCCTTGGGTCTTCAAATAACTCACCACGCGGTGTACTTCGTCGTCACTCACAAAAGCGCCGTGCACGCGTATGGGGAAACCTGTGCCACTGGGCAAATACAACATGTCTCCCATGCCAAGCAATGCTTCCGCACCCATTTGGTCAAGAATGGTGCGACTGTCAATCTTGCTGCTCACCTGAAAAGCGATGCGGGTGGGGATATTCGCTTTGATCAAACCGGTGATGACGTCCACACTCGGGCGTTGAGTGGCCAAAATTAAATGGATGCCAGCCGCCCGCGCCTTTTGCGCCAAACGGGCGATGAGCTCTTCGATTTTTTTACCAACAACCATCATTAAATCGGCCAACTCGTCGATCACCACCACGATATGCGGCAAACGGTCCAGCGGTTCGGGGTCCTCGGGTGTGAGACTGAAGGGATTGGTCAAAGACACACCGCTCTCACGCGCTTCATCCAGCTTGTGGTTGTAGCCCGCCAAATTTCGAACACCCAGCTTGCTCATCAATTTATAGCGGCGCTCCATTTCACCCACACACCAATTCAAACCATTGGCGGCTTGGCGCATGTCGGTGACCACCGGTGCCAACAGATGCGGAATGCCTTCATAGACCGACATCTCCAGCATCTTGGGGTCAATCATCAGCATGCGCACATCGCGCGCTTCGGCTTTGTAGAGCAAAGACAAAATCATGGCGTTGATACCCACCGACTTGCCCGAACCCGTGGTGCCGGCCACCAAGACATGCGGCATTTTGGCCAAATCTGCCACCACGGGGTTGCCGCCAATGTCTTTGCCCAAGCCCATGGTCAGCATGGATTTGGCTTCGTTGTAAATCGACGAGCCCAAGATTTCACTGAGGCGTATGGTCTGGCGTTTGCTGTTGGGCAACTCCAACGCCATGAAGTTTTTCCCAGGAATGGTTTCCACCACACGTATGGACACCATGCTGAGAGAACGCGCCAAATCTTTGGCTAAATTCACCACTTGCGAGCCTTTGACACCGGTAGCGGGCTCAATTTCATAACGGGTCACCACAGGGCCGGGAGCGGCGGCCAGCACTTTGACTTCAACCCCGAAATCGCGTAATTTTTTCTCAATCAAACGACTGGTGAACTCAATCGTTTCCGCGTCCACAGGGTCTAGCTTGAGTTGAGAAGCGTCCAGCAATTCGACCTGAGGCAAACGCGAATCAGGCAAGTCGTTGAACAAGGGCTTTTGCCGCTCGCGCGCCACACGCTCACTTTTGGGGGGGGCAGCTTCAGGCTCCACCACGATACGCACCGGATGCACAGGCATATCGGCGTTTTCATCGCGCTCCCAGACCATGTCTTTTTCACGCGCTCGGGCGGCGGCTTCGCCCAGCGCCAAGTCTTGTGCAATTTCGCGCTTCTCACGCTGCTGCTGAATAAAGCCATCGATCGCCGAGCCGATTTTTTCAGCGACTTGAACCCACGAAAAACGAAACACCCAAGACAAACCAATCACCATGAAGACGATGAAAACCAAACCCGAGCCATTAAAGCCAAGCCATTTGTCTGCCGAACTGCCCACCAAAAAACCCAGAATGCCACCCGCATGGTGACCAGGCAACTGCGCTTCAAAGCGGTAAAGACGGGTGAACTCCAAGCCGGTGCTGGACAACAGCAGCATGGCCAAGCCACTCCAAAAAGCCCAACGGCTCAAGCGCCAAATGGGGTTTTCAGGCAGCACATCATTTTCGGTGCGCAAGCGGTTGGCCAAAGCAGACAACCAACTGACCAAGCCGGCCAAGTAACACCAAAAAACCGAATACCCAAGTAGGAAAAATGACAAATCACTGACGGCCGCACCTACGCGCCCACCCCAGTTGCGAATCTGCGGATTCGCGCCAGACGTTGTCCATGCAGGGTCAAGCGCGGAATGGCTGAGAATGGCCAAAAGCCAAAAAACCAAAACAACGAAACCAACTGCCAGTGCAATTTCTTGAATAAACCGCTGAAAACCAGTCATTTCGACAGGTTTTTCACGCGTGTTGTTAAGTGTGTGCAGAGAGTAAGTCATGACAGAAGCTAAGCTTAACAGGAGCTTGCAAGCGGGCCATGGCTGCAAGGCCTAAAATCGACGCTTCCTGTGCGCTCATGTTTGCCCACGCTCTAAGCTTAGATGAATCGATTTCATGACTTCCCCCCAACACAGCAAGGTACTTATTTTGGGCTCTGGCCCTGCCGGTTACTCAGCCGCGGTTTATGCAGCCCGCGCCAACCTCAAACCCACACTGATTACTGGTATGGCTCAAGGCGGTCAACTGATGACCACCACCGATGTCGATAACTGGCCTGCCGATGTCCATGGTGTGCAAGGCCCAGACCTGATGCAACGTTTCTTAGAGCACGCAGAGCGTTTCAATACGCAAATGGTGTTCGACCATATCAATAAGGTGGATTTTTCAAAGCGGCCCTTCACTTTGGTGGGTGACAGCGGCACCTACACCTGCGACGCGCTCATCATCGCCACGGGCGCATCGGCCAAATACCTCGGCCTGCCCTCTGAACAGTCGTTCATGGGTCGCGGTGTTTCAGGTTGCGCCACCTGCGACGGTTTTTTCTACCGAGACAATATTTGCTGTGTGGTGGGTGGCGGCAATACCGCCGTGGAAGAAGCCTTGTACCTGTCCAATATCGCCAGCAAGGTGCATTTGATTCACCGCCGCGATAAATTCAAGGCCGAGGCCATCATGATCGACAAGCTCATGGACAAGGTGTCTAACGGCAAAATTGTGCTGGAACTGCACAGCGTGTTGGATGAGGTGCTGGGCGACCCCTCCGGCGTCACAGGGGTGCGCCTGAAAAGCACTGTAGACAACAGCACCCGCGACTTGGCTGTTCACGGTTGCTTCATCGCCATCGGACATCAGCCCAACACAGGTATTTTTGAAGGCCATCTGGCCATGAAAGACGGCTACATCATCACCCAAAGCGGCTTGCAAGGCATGGCCACACAAACCAGTGTCCCCGGTGTTTTTGCGGCTGGCGATGTGCAAGACCATATTTACCGACAAGCCATTACCAGCGCGGGCACAGGCTGTATGGCGGCCTTGGATGCCCAGCGTTTTTTAGAGCAATAAGGGCTTGGCGACAACTCCCTAGGGTTTCGGGCTACAATCTTTGGCTCTGAGGATTGCATCCCAAGGGTTACCGCCCCCTTTTTTGGCGAGGTCAAGTCTGACAACTTTGGTTGGCAGGCTGTTACATCAAGGAGTGTCTGAATGGCACGTGTATGTGAAGTTACGGGCAAAGGCCCCATGGTTGGGAACAATGTTTCCCACGCCAACAATAAAACCAAGCGTCGTTTCATGCCCAATTTGCAGTACCGCCGTTTCTGGGTGGAAACCGAGAACCGTTGGGTGCGTTTGCGCGTCTCCAGCGCTGCATTGCGCTTGATCGACAAAAAAGGCATTGACGTCGTGCTCGCAGACATGCGCGCTCGCGGTCAAGCTTAAATTTTCACCGACTTCGAAAGGACTTCATCATGGCTTCCAAAGGCGGACGCGAAAAAATCAAGCTTGAATCCACAGCTGGAACAGGTCACTTCTATACGACCACGAAAAACAAGAAAACCATGCCCGAAAAAATGTTGATCATGAAATTTGATCCCAAGGCTCGCAAGCATGTGGAATACAAAGAAATCAAACTGAAGTAATTCAGCCACTGATAAAAAAACCCGCCTAGGCGGGTTTTTTTATGTCGGCTTCAACGTCGCCAGCGGTAATAGCCTAAGCCGAAGTTAAAGGTAAAAGGCAGCGGGTTGCCATAGTAATAAGGCGGTGAATACGGCATGACATAAACAGGGTTACTTAATACCTGCGACGGGCTTTGCAAATAAATGACCTGCGGCGCGGGAGCCAAAGGAGGTGCCGGCGTGGAAGCTGAAAAAGTGGGGGTGATTTGCAAGCTGACGTAAGCACCTGGGTCATAGGGCATTTGCACCGTGAACTGCTTGCCGGCGTATTCATAAACCACATTGAACACGGTAGACATCACCACCTCGCCGTTGCCATTAACGGTGTTGGTAGGTAAATAGCTGGGGGTGGTTGAAAGCACTTTGGCTTGCTCCTGCGCCCACAAAGAGGAACAGGACAAGCATAAAACAGCCGCCAACAAACGAGTCATGAGGACATTCACCCCATGCGCGCAGTGCGCAACTGCATAGAGAAGTCTCGCAAGGCAGCAACGCCGCTGGCCTCTGCGCGTTTGCACCAAGCTTGCAACTCGGCAGCCAACTGGGCTCGGTTGGCATGGGTGTTAAGCCACATCTGACGCAACTCTTCTCGCATACGGACCATGGTGTCGACATGAGGCAATGCGGCACGCGCCTGCGCCAGTTGGGCGCGGAATTTTTCGGGCACTTGCAACTCGTCTCGGTGCATCCAACGCTTGGCAGCAGCCAAAGCGGCTTGCGTGGGCAATTGGGGCAAGCTCGCCACCTCTTGTTTCAAAGCCAGTTTGAGTTGGCGCGCGAAGCCCGCCATCACCTCATAACGGTTGGCAATCAAGGC
>CAMBXY010000045.1 GCA_945871945.1 Bordetella parapertussis | reverse complement strand
AAGGGCTGGCCGACGCCGTATTTATAGGCCATCGCTACCAAGGTGGGCATTTTCGCAATCAGGCGAATCGCCGCCACTTCACGGTGCTCGGGATTGTTGATGTCGGTGCTGTCGTGATAGAAGGCAGATAAGGCGCCCACCAAGCCAGTGAGCACGGCCATGGGATGGGCATCACGGCGAAAACCACGCAAGAAAAATTGCATTTGCTCATGCACCATGGTGTGGTGGGTCACGGTTTGTGTGAACTCGTGTTTGCGCTGGGCATGGGGCAACTCACCGTAAAGAAGCAGGTGGCAGGTTTCCAAAAAATCGCATTGGGTGGCCAGTTGTTCTATGGGGTAGCCACGGTAAAGCAACTCGCCCTTGTCGCCATCGATATAAGTGATGGCGGATTGGCAAGAGGCGGTAGACAAAAACCCAGGGTCGTAAGTGAACATGCCGGTTTGGCCGTAGAGCTTGCGAATATCCATCACATCAGGGCCTATCGAGCCGTTGTAGACGGGAATGTCAACGCTGGGAGTGCCATTGCTGAAAGACAAGGTGGCCGAATAATTTGCGAGTTTCATGGGGTATTCCTAATGAATGGGCTGGTCATGCCTTTATAAGGCTAAGTAGTTCTTTCACATCTTCTTGTTGGGCGATTGCTTGGCTGTGGGGCCTCCCCAAAAATACATCCAATAAATCGTTGTCTGCCAATTCCATCAATGCATACATGCTGCGTGCATGACCCACGGTCAAGGACGAGGCATATCGGTTGAAAAACCTCTCGATAAACAAATCGTTCTCTAGCAAACCACGCCGGCTTCGCCAGCGCAATTTGCTCAGCGCCGAAGAGGGCAGGCTGGCCTCATTGGGCAGCGCATCGAAAGATTCGTCAATCATTTAAACCGTGCGACTGACCATCAACTCTTTGATCTTGCCAATCGCCTTGGTGGGGTTTAAACCTTTGGGGCACGCATCGACACAGTTCATGATGGTGTGGCAACGAAACAGCCGGTAGGGGTCTTCCAAATTATCTAAACGCTCGGCAGTGGCGTGGTCGCGGCTGTCAGCGATGAAGCGATAGGCTTGCAGCAACCCCGCGGGTCCCACAAATTTATCGGGGTTCCACCAAAACGAGGGGCAACTGGTCGAGCAGCTTGCACACAAAATGCATTCATACAAACCGTCTAGCTCTTCGCGTTCTTTGGGCGACTGCAGGCGCTCTTTTTCGGGCGGCAGGGTGTCATTGACCAAGTAAGGCTTGATGGAGTTGTATTGGTTAAAAAACTGCGTCATGTCGACAATCAAGTCGCGCACCACCGGCAAACCAGGCAAGGGCTTCAAAGTGATGACGCCAGGCAGGGTGAGCATATTGGTCAGGCAGGCCAAACCATTTTTGCCATTGATGTTCATGGCGTCCGAGCCACACACACCTTCTCGGCAAGAACGGCGGAAGGACAAAGTGGGATCTTTCGCCTTGAGTTTCATCAAGGCGTCGAGCAACATGCGTTCATGGCCGTCGAGTTCAACCTCGATGGTTTGCATATAGGGCTTGGCGTCTTTTTCGGGGTCGTAGCGGTAAATTTTGAAGGTGCGTTTCATTTAGAAGGTCCTGACTTTGGGAGGAATGCTTTCGGTGGTCAGCGGTTGCAATTTGACGGGCTTGTAGCTCATGCTGTTGCTGTCGCTGTGCCACAAACTGTGTTTCAACCACTCTTGGTCATTGCGGCCATTCGGGTGTTGCGGCGTGTCAGCGTAATCATTTACCGTGTGAGCGCCACGGCTTTCTCGCCTTGCCGCCGCTGACACCATGGTGGCTTGGGCGCATTCGATGAGGTTTTCTACCTCCAAGGCTTCTATGCGCGCGGTATTGAAAATTTGTGACTTGTCTTTCAGGTCAATGGCCAGTACACGCTCGCGCAAAGCCGCGATCTTGTTCACGCCTTCGTCCAAGCTGGCTTGGGTGCGAAACACCCCAGCGTGCAGTTGCATGGTGGCGCGAATATCGTTGGCCACGTCCTGCGCGTACTCGCCGCTGCTGGCGTTTTGCAAACGGTCTAAACGTGCCAGTGTGCGATCTGCTGCGTCAGTCGGCAACGGTTTATGGTTCTTGTTTTTCTGGTGGAACTCCACAATATGGTTGCCCGCGGCTTTGCCAAACACCAGCAAATCGAGCAGCGAATTGGTGCCCAAGCGGTTGGCGCCGTGCACCGATACGCAAGAGCATTCACCCACTGCGTACAAACCATTGACCACCGCGTTGTGGTCGGTGGCGCTTTGCGTGACCACTTGGCCGTGAATGTTGGTGGGGATGCCGCCCATTTGGTAGTGGATGGTGGGCACCACGGGAATAGGTTCCTTGGTGATGTCGACGTTGGCAAAGTTGTGGCCAATCTCATACACCGAAGGCAGGCGTTTCATGATGGTCTCGGCACCGAGGTGATCGAGTTTGAGGTGCACATAATCTTTATTGGGGCCGCAGCCACGGCCTTCCTTGATTTCTTGGTCCATGCAGCGCGACACAAAGTCGCGTGGTGCCAAGTCTTTCAAGGTGGGCGCGTAGCGCTCCATGAAACGCTCGCCCAGACTGTTGAGCAAAATCGCGCCCTCGCCACGGCAGCCTTCGGTCAACAACACGCCCGCGCCGGCAACGCCGGTGGGGTGAAATTGCCAAAACTCCATGTCTTCAAGGGGTATGCCGGCACGGGCAGCCATGCCCAAACCGTCGCCAGTGTTGATGAAAGCGTTGGTGGAGGCGGCAAAAATACGGCCTGCGCCACCAGTGGCCAAGAGCACGGTTTTGGCTTCCAAGATATGCACGTCACCGGTTTCCATCTCTAGAGCGGTGACACCCACGACATCACCCTCGGCATCGCGAATGATGTCTTGCGCCATCCACTCCACAAAGAAGTTGGTGTGCGATTGAATGTTTTGTTGGTAAAGCGTGTGCAACATGGCGTGGCCTGTGCGGTCGGCAGCAGCGCAAGCACGTTGAACTGACTTTTCACCGTAATTGGCGGTGTGACCACCAAAGGGGCGCTGGTAAATCGTGCCATCAGCATTGCGGTCAAACGGCATGCCCATGTGTTCCAACTCGTACACAACTTTGGGCGCTTCGCGGCACATGTATTCAATAGCGTCTTGGTCGCCCAGCCAGTCCGATCCTTTGACCGTGTCGTAAAAGTGGAAATGCCAGTTGTCCTCGGACATATTGCCCAGCGACGCGCCAATGCCGCCTTGCGCCGCCACGGTGTGTGAGCGGGTAGGAAACACCTTGGAAAGCACCGCCACATTCAGGCCAGCGCGTGAGAGTTGCAGCGAAGCTCGCATGCCAGAGCCACCAGCACCGACAATGACCACATCAAAGCGGCGACGGGGAAGAGAAGAGCGTGTCATCAATCAAAATCTCCAAAGAACCTGAACCGCCCAAGCCATGCAGGACAGCAACCAAACCATAGTGAAAATGTGCAGGCCCAAGCGCAAACGAACTGGCTTGATGTAGTCCATCCAAATGTCGCGCATACCTACCCACACATGGTAGGTAAGCGCCAAAATAACTGTGAAGGTCAATGCGCGCATCCATTGCGGGTTGAAGATGCCAGCCCATTTGTCATAGCCGATAGGGCCACTGGAAAAGATCAGCTGCAAGAGCACCACAAGAGTGAACAAAGCCATCAAGGTGGCGGTGATGCGTTGAGCCAGCCAGTCGCGCAAACCATAGTGCGCACCAACAACCACGCGCTTAGAACCCATCGAATCTGTCATGCTGTGTCTTCCTGAAATCAATAAAGGCCAAACAACTTGGCGCCCAGCAGCACCGTCAAGCCCAGGCTAAGCGCCAAGGTAAAGACCGCGCTGCGCTGGCCAAAGGCTTTGTCTACGCTGTGGGTGGCGTCCATGTACAAATGACGCAAACCCGCAATCAAATGGTGCAAATACGCCCATAACAAGGCCAAGGTCACCAAGCTGATAAACCAAGCGGGGTAAATTCCCACGCCCACATTGAAAGCCGCGCGGAATTTGGCAAAGGAAATCTCGGAAGAAATAGATTTGTCAAATAGCCAAATAATGAAGGGCAGCAGCAAAAACATCAGTGCGCCGCTGACACGGTGCAGTATGGACACCCAACCCGCGGCGGGCAAACGGTAGGAGGGCAAATCTACAAAAGCATTGATATTGCGGAATTCAGGTCGGTCGTGACGGGGTTGTGTCATAGGAGAGACTTTCTGACTTTCTTTGGTTCGCTGTTAAGGGCTTTAGGTGGGGTTGAATGCCTGTTGTTTTCATTCTATTGCAATGCACAAAAAACAGATGACAACGCGGGCTGCTAGGGGATTCAGTTCAATTCATTGTCGTAATAGTGTGTGTCAGTTCGGTACAAGCCTCTGCGCCATTCCATGGGCGTGTCATGGTAGGTAAAAGACAAGCGCTCAACGCTCAACAAGGGCGTGGGGCTGGTGAGTTGCAGCAAGCCAGCTTCTTCCTCGCTGGGGTTGACCGCTCTTAAACGCTCTTGGGCGCGCACCATGCGTATGCCGAATTCGGTTTCAAACAAAGCGTACATGGGGCCTTGGTCGGCGCTCAAGCGCTCGGCGGTCAAGCCTTTGAAGGGGCCACCGGGCAGCCAAATTTCTTCCAAAATAGTGGGCACGCCGCCAAACGACAGCACCCGCCGCAGTTGCAACACAGCGTCACCGCCGCGCAAGCGCAAGGCTTTGGCGACGTCGGCGTTGGCGCGGCTGCGTTTGCAGTCGATGATGAATCGCTGTGCAGGGCCTTGGCTGTTGAGGTCGCCGGCATCGGGCTTGAGCTTCAAAAAACGGTACTGCACCTGCCGCTCGGCATGGGTTGCCACAAAAGTCCCCTTGCCTTGGCGGCGGATCAGCAAATTGTTTTGTGCCAATTCGTCAATCGCTTTGCGAACCGTGCCTTGACTGACTTTGTAGCGGGCGGCCAATTCAAATTCACTGGGAATAGGCTCACCCGGCCTCCATTCGCCGACTTGCAAACTTTGCAGGACCAAGCCCTTGATCTGCTGATAAAGTGGGCTGAACGAAGGCGCATTCCCTGCTATAAAAGCAGAGGGTGGCAGGCTGGTTTCAGTGGTCATGATGAGGCGCAAGCAAGTTTGTCAGTCAAATCGCGGAACAGAGAAGTTATCATATCTTCTATAAGACATATGTCTTGAAGTTGACACCAGCATTTTTGTATCGTTTTATTTTAAATTTTTCTTCGGAGATTGCCATGAGTAAAAAACCTGTTCGCGTTGCCGTCACCGGCGCTGCTGGCCAAATTGGATATGCCTTGCTGTTTCGCATCGCCTCGGGCGAAATGCTGGGCAAAGACCAGCCCGTCATCTTGCAACTGCTGGAAGTGCCCGTGGAAGGCCCGCAAAAAGCCCTCAAGGGCGTGATGATGGAGCTCGAAGACTGCGCTTTTCCTTTGTTGCTGGGCATGCAGGCCCATGGCGACCCTATGACCGCCTTCAAAGATGTGGACTACGCCTTGTTGGTGGGCTCGCGCCCCCGTGGCCCGGGCATGGAGCGAGCTGAGCTGCTGGCCATCAACGGCGCCATCTTCACCGCCCAAGGCAAGGCTTTGAATGCGGTGGCTTCTCGCGACGTGAAAGTACTGGTGGTGGGCAACCCGGCCAACACCAATGCCTACATCGCCATGAAATCGGCCCCTGATTTAAAGCCCGCCAACTTCACCGCCATGCTGCGCTTAGACCATAACCGCGCAGCTTCACAAATTGCCGCCAAGACCGGCAAGGCCGTGGCTGACATCGAAAAACTGTGTGTGTGGGGCAACCACTCGCCCACCATGTACGCTGACTACCGCTTCGCCACCATCCAAGGCGAGTCGGTCAAGGCCATGATCAACGACCAAGAGTGGAACGCCAATGTGTTTTTGCCCACTGTCGGCAAGCGCGGCGCGGCCATCATCGAAGCGCGGGGTTTGTCTTCGGCAGCGTCAGCCGCGAATGCAGCGATTGACCACATGCGTGACTGGGCTTTGGGCACACATGGCAAGTGGGTGACCATGGGCATAGCTTCACAAGGCTGGTATGGCATTCCCAAAGATGTGATGTTTGGTTTCCCCGTCACCTGCGAGAACGGCGAATACAAAATTGTCGAAGGTCTGGAGATCGACGCGTTCAGCCAAGGCTGCATAGACAAGACCTTGAAAGAGCTGACCGACGAGCAAGCCGGCGTGGCTCATTTGCTCTAACACGCACGGCTTGCAGCACACATGAAACATCCTCGCGACGTCTTGCTAGGAGCGCAAGCTGCTGCAAGGGCGTTGCCTGTGTGCGACCACTACAGCGGGGTCGAGGCACGCATGCGCAAAAGCCTGCAACTGCAAGCTGAGTTGCACCAAGAGTTTGGTGTGGGCGTGATGGATGTGACCCTGGATTGCGAAGATGGTGCGCCTGTGGGTGGCGAGGCCGAGCATGCGATCTTGGTCACCGAATTGGCCTTGGCGGCGGACCCGCTGGCGCGGGTGGCGGTGCGTGTGCACGCAGTCGGCCATCCAGCATTTGAAGCCGATATACAAACCATGGTGGGGCTAGCCGCGGGGCGTTGGTGTCACATCATGTTGCCAAAGGCAGAGACAGTGGCGGATATTCATACTGCTGTGCAAGCCATTGACGCCGCTGGGGGCGCGCATATTCCCGTGCATGCCTTGATTGAGTCGCCGCTGGCGGTACACCATGCTTTTGATATTGCCGCGCATCCCCGCGTTCAGTCCTTGAGTTTTGGTTTGATGGATTTTGTGTCTGCGCACGGCGGTGCCATTCCTGCTTCTGCCATGGGTATGGTTGGGCAGTTCAGTCATCCCTTGGTGGTGCGGGCCAAATTGGCGATCGCCAGTGCCTGTCACGCGCATGGCAAAACACCTTCGCATTGCGTGGTGACCGAATTCAAAGATGTACAAGCCCTGCAGCATTGCGCAAAGCTTGCGGCCAGCGAATGGGGTTACACCCGCATGTGGAGTATTCACCCCAGCCAAGTCAGACCTTTATTGGCCGCCTTTTCCCCCGCGCCTGGCGACATCGAGCAGGCCGCAGAGATTTTGCAAGCGGCGGCCCAAGCAGATTGGGCACCTATTCAATGGGGTGGTCAATTGCACGACCGCGCCAGTTTCCGTTTTTATTGGTCCGTGTTAGAAAGAGCACATGCCACGGGGCAAGCTTTGCCCGAGCAGGCTTTGCGGTATTTTCAAGCATGAACAAAGAAAGCGTCATGAAACACCCATTGGGTAGTTATCTATGTGTGTTGCTCATGTCGCCTGTGCTGGCCATGGCGGACGCGTCGCAACAGGTTTTGGCCATCGCCGCAAATGTGCATACCGGAATTCTGGAGTGCGAAAACCGAAAAATCATTATGCTGTGGCCAGACAAAGCCTTGCCGGGTCGTTTTATTTTGAAGCTGAATAAAACCGTTTTTCGTATGAAGCCTGTGCCCTCTGATTCAGGTGCGGTGCGCTTAGAGGATGAAAAAACTGGCGTCATTTGGATTCAGACAGATGAGAAATCCATGCTGTTGGACTCTCAGCGTTCCAAGCGCTTGGCAGACGACTGTCAAAGCCCTGCGCAAAAAACCGCTGCCCAACAAATTCCTGCTTCTGCTCGCACAGATTTGCTCGAAGACTCTTCAAACAACCGTTAATTTTTTCTGGAGCCTGATATGTTGAAAACTTACCGTGACCATGTGGCCGAACGTGCTGTCTTGGGCATCCCACCCCTGCCTTTGTCGCCTAAACAAACTGGCGAGCTGATCGAGTTATTGAAAAATCCGCCCAAGGGCGAAGAAGCCACTTTGCTTGAATTGATCACGCACCGTGTACCCGCAGGCGTGGACGATGCCGCCAAAGTCAAAGCCTCTTACTTGGCAGCTGTGGCGCACGGCACTGAAAAATGCACATTGTTGTCAGCTGAAAAAGCCACCGAACTGCTGGGCACCATGCTGGGCGGCTACAACCTCACCCCTCTCATCGATTTGCTCGACCACAAAACCTGTGCCTCGATTGCTGCCCAAGGTTTGAAAAAAACTTTGTTGATGTTCGACCAGTTCCACGACGTGCAGGAAAAAGCCGATAAGGGCAATGCCTTGGCCAAAGCGGTGGTGCAGTCTTGGGCTGACGCCGAGTGGTTCACCAGCCGCCCCGAAGTGCCGCACAGCATCACCCTGACTGTACTGAAAGTCACCGGTGAAACCAATACCGACGACTTATCTCCCGCGCCTGACGCTTGGAGTCGCCCCGATATTCCCTTGCATGCCTTGGCCATGCTCAAAAACAAACGCGACGGGATCACACCTGAAGAAGACGGCAAACGTGGCCCTGTCAAGTTCATTAAAGACCTGCGTGCACGTGGCCACTTGGTGGCTTATGTGGGGGATGTGGTGGGCACCGGTTCGAGTCGCAAATCGGCCACCAACAGCGTGTTGTGGTTCACCGGCGAAGACATTCCCTTTGTGCCCAATAAGCGTTTTGGGGGTGTGTGTTTGGGCAGCAAAATCGCCCCGATTTTTTACAACACCATGGAAGACGCCGGCGCTTTGCCCATCGAGCTGGATGTGAGCCAAATGAACATGGGTGACATCATCGAGTTGCGCCCTTATGCGGGCAAGGCTTTGAAAGACGGCAAAGAGATTGCCAGCTTCACCGTGAAAAGCGAAGTGCTGTTTGACGAGGTGCGCGCGGGTGGGCGCATTCCCCTCATCATTGGGCGCAGTCTCACCGCCAAAGCGCGTGAAGCCTTGGGACTGCCCGCATCCACATTGTTTCGTTTGCCCGCTGTTCCCCAAGGCCATGGAAAAGGCTTCACGCTGGCGCAAAAAATGGTGGGTCGCGCCTGCGGATTGCCAGAAGGTCAGGGTGTGTTGCCCGGCACTTACTGCGAACCACGCATGACCTCGGTGGGTTCACAAGACACCACCGGCCCCATGACCCGCGACGAGCTGAAAGACTTGGCCTGCTTGGGCTTTAGCGCCGACTTGGTGATGCAATCTTTTTGCCACACCGCAGCCTACCCCAAGCCCGTGGATGTGAAGATGCACCACGAGTTGCCAGAGTTCATCAGCAACCGCGGCGGCATCAGTTTGAAGCCCGGCGACGGCATCATTCACAGTTGGCTCAACCGCATGTTGTTGCCCGACACCGTGGGCACGGGGGGCGACAGCCACACCCGCTTTCCTGTGGGCATCAGTTTTCCCGCAGGTTCGGGCCTGGTGGCGTTTGCGGCGGCCACCGGCGTGATGCCTCTGGATATGCCTGAAAGCGTGTTGGTGCGTTTCAAAGGCCAAATGCAACCCGGCGTGACACTGCGCGACTTGGTGCATGCCATTCCCCTGTACGCCATCAAAAAAGGTTTGCTCACTGTCGAGAAAAAGGGCAAGAAAAACATTTTCTCTGGCCGTATTTTGGAAATTGAAGGTCTGCCCGATTTGAAGGTGGAGCAAGCTTTTGAGTTGTCCGATGCTTCTGCCGAGCGCAGCGCCGCTGGTTGCACCGTGCACCTGAACAAAGAGCCCATCATCGAGTACATCAACAGCAATATCGTGCTGCTGAAAAACATGATCGCCCAAGGCTATGCAGACCCCCGCACCATTGGCCGGCGCATACAAGCCATGCAGGCTTGGTTGGCGAACCCGCAACTCTTGCAAGCCGACAAAGACGCCGAGTACACCGAGGTCATCGAGATTGATTTGAACGAAATCAAAGAGCCCATTGTGTGCTGCCCCAATGACCCGGATGACGCCAAAACCTTGAGCGATGTGGCGGGTGCCAAGATTGACGAGGTGTTCATTGGTTCGTGCATGACCAATATTGGCCACTTCCGTGCCGCTTCCAAATTGCTGGAAGGCAAGCGCGACATTCCGGTTAAGTTGTGGATGGCGCCGCCCACCAAAATGGATGCGCAGCAACTCACCGAAGAAGGCCATTACGGCGTGTTTGGCAATGCCGGCGCGCGCATGGAAATGCCGGGTTGTTCGCTGTGCATGGGCAACCAAGCGCAGGTGAAAGAGGGTGCCACCGTCATGTCCACCAGCACCCGCAACTTCCCCAACCGCTTAGGCAAAAACGCGAATGTGTATTTGGGCTCTGCCGAGTTGTCTGCGATTTGCTCCAAGCTCGGGCGCATTCCCACCCAAGCCGAGTACTTGGCCGACATGGGCGTGATCAATGCCGACGGCAGCAAGATTTACAAATACTTGAATTTCGATCAAATTGACGAGTACGTGGAA
>CAMBXY010000044.1 GCA_945871945.1 Bordetella parapertussis | reverse complement strand
ACCCTGATCGAAAAAGAACCCGACTACACCTATGCCACCGCACGCTTATTGATGTACTCGATTGCCAAAGAGGTTTGGGGCAAAGAAGTCACCCAAGCGGAAATGGCGCAAAACTACATCGATAACTTCGCAGCTTGCATCAACAAAGGTGTGGACAATGAGTTGCTTGACGCGCGTTTGCTGCAATTTGATTTGCCACGTTTGGCCAAAGCACTCAAAGCCGAGCGCGATCTGCAATTTGACTACCTGGGTTTACAAACCCTGTATGACCGCTACTTTCTTCATGTGCGCAAGCAGCGTATCGAGTTACCCCAGTCCTTTTTCATGCGCGTGGCTATGGGCTTGTCGCTTGGCGAAGTCAACCGCGAAGAACGTGCCATCGAGTTTTATGAAGTTCTGTCTTCCTTTGACTTCATGTCCAGCACGCCCACCCTTTTCAACAGCGGCACATTGCGCCCCCAGTTGTCCAGTTGCTACTTGACCACCGTGCCTGACGATTTAGACGGCATCTACGAGTCCATCAAAGAAAACGCCCTGCTGTCCAAATTCGCTGGCGGCTTGGGCAACGATTGGTCGCGTGTTCGCGCCTTGGGCAGTCATATCAAGGGCACCAATGGCGAATCTCAAGGCGTTGTGCCTTTCCTCAAAGTGGTTAACGACACCGCAGTGGCTGTCAACCAAGGCGGAAAACGCAAAGGTGCGGTTTGCACTTACCTAGAAACTTGGCACTTGGACATAGAAGAGTTTTTGGAATTGCGCAAAAACACCGGTGACGACCGCAGGCGTACCCACGATATGAACACCGCCAACTGGATTCCCGATTTGTTCATGCGACGTGTCATGGAAAAAGGTGAATGGACTTTGTTTTCACCCTCGACCACCCCAGATTTGCACGACAAATTCGGTGGCGAGTTTGAGGCCGCCTACACCAACTACGAAACACAAGCCAAGCAAGGCCTGATTCAACCCAGCAAAACTTTGCAAGCCGCCGACCTGTGGCGCAAGATGCTCACCATGTTGTTTGAAACAGGTCACCCTTGGATCACATTCAAAGATGCCTGCAATGTGCGCTCGCCGCAGCAGCATGTGGGTGTGGTGCACTCCTCCAATCTGTGTACCGAAATCACGCTCAACACCAGTGACACCGAAACCGCCGTGTGTAATTTAGGTTCGGTCAACCTGATTCGTCACCTCAAACAAGGCGTCAAAGGACCCGAACTCGATCACGACAAACTCAAGCGCACGGTGACCATAGCCATGCGCATGTTGGATAACGTGATCGACATCAACTACTACGCTGTTAAAAAAGCGCGCGATTCCAACTTCAAACATCGCCCTGTCGGCATGGGCATCATGGCTTTCCAAGACAGTTTGTATGAAATGCGTGTGCCGTATGCCTCTCAAGCCGCTGTCGATTTTGCAGACACCTCTATGGAAGCCGTTTGCTATTACGCTTATTGGGCGTCTACCGAACTCGCCAGAGAGCGTGGGCGTTACTCCACCTACCAAGGCTCTTTGTGGGACCAAGGCATATTGCCACTCGACACCCTGAACATGCTGGAAAAAGCCCGAGGCGGCTTCATTGAAGTAGACCGCAGCACCACGCTCAACTGGGATGCACTGCGTCAAAAAATCAAAACCGACGGCATGCGCAACTCTAATTGCGTGGCGATTGCCCCAACGGCCACCATCTCCAATATTGTTGGCGTAGACGCATCCATTGAGCCTTGTTTTGGCAACCTGTCGGTTAAATCCAATTTGTCCGGCGAGTTCACCATCATCAATTCCTATTTGGTCAAAGACCTCAAGCGCCTGGGTTTATGGGACGATGTGATGGTCATGGACCTCAAGCATTTTGATGGCTCTTTGCGTCCCATAGACCGTGTTCCGCAAGACCTCAAAGAGTTGTATGCCACCGCCTTTGAAGTGGAAACTCAGTGGTTGGTAGAAGCTGCTGCACGTCGTCAAAAGTGGATCGATCAAGCCCAGTCTCTGAATATTTACATGGCCGGCGCTTCTGGCAAAAAACTCGATGAGACCTACAAGCTCGCATGGTTACGCGGCCTCAAAACCACCTACTATTTGCGCACCTCCAGTGCGACGCAAGTGGAGAAATCCACCGTTCAATCTGGCTCGCACAACGCTGTGGCCTCCGGCTCTTCTGGTTCTGGCTTGAGTGCAATGGAAATTGCTGCAGCCAGCGCGCGCGCGCAAGTTCAATCGCAAGCACCAGCAACCGACATCAAAGTATGTGGTACCGATGACCCCACATGTGAGGCTTGTCAATAACGAGTGCGCTGCTCAAGCACATAACATCGACTCAAGCAGCGACGCAATTCAACAACAAAACCAAGGAGTAATGCGAATGAATACTGTGAATTTCTCATTTCTCCATTCATAATCTCAATGATGGAAACTTTACTATGTTGACCTGGGAAGAAGAAGCACAGCCATTAGCTGCTGCCTTGAATTTAAACATGGCGATGCCGCCCCTTGCGGCTTCGACCGCAATCCCTATCACTCGTGTACTTGATGACGGTGCTGTTGTTGCTGCCCTTCCCGCAGCGTCTCCCTCTGCATCTGCAGCACCTACCGCTGGTCGTCGCGTCAATGCAGCCGACAAGCGCATCATCAATGGTCAAACCGATGTCAATCAATTGGTGCCTTTCAAATACAAATGGGCCTGGGAAAAATACTTAGCCACCTGCGCCAACCATTGGATGCCGCAAGAGGTCAATATGACTCGCGATATCGCTTTGTGGAAAGATCCCAATGGCCTGACCGAGGACGAGCGGCTTATCGTCAAGCGCAATCTTGGATTCTTCGTCACTGCCGATTCGCTGGCAGCCAACAATATTGTGTTGGGCACTTATCGCCACATCACAGCGCCAGAATGTCGCCAGTTTTTGCTACGCCAAGCATTTGAAGAAGCCATTCACACCCATGCCTACCAGTACATCGTTGAATCTCTGGGCCTGGATGAGAGTGAAATTTTCAATGCCTACAACGAGGTTGCCTCCATAAGGAACAAAGACGAGTTCTTGATCCCCTTTATCGGTGCGATCATGGACCCCAATTTTCATACGGGCACGCCTGAAACCGACCAAACCTTGCTCAAGTCACTTATCGTGTTTGCTTGTCTGATGGAGGGTTTGTTCTTTTATGTAGGCTTTACCCAAATTTTGGCCTTGGGGCGTCAAAATAAAATGACTGGGGCTGCCGAGCAGTACCAATATATTTTGCGAGATGAGTCCATGCATTGCAATTTTGGCATTGACCTCATCAACCAAATCAAGCTTGAAAATCCACATTTGTGGACGAATGAATTTAAGGCCGACATCATTGATCTGTTTCACCAAGCCGTTGAACTTGAATACCGCTATGCGGAAGACACCATGCCACGTGGCGTGCTTGGCATGAATGCGTCAATGTTCAAAGGCTACTTGCGCTACATTGCCAACCGCCGTGCCACACAAATCGGTTTAGAAACCTTGTACCCTAATGAAGAAAATCCGTTTCCTTGGATGAGCGAAATGATCGATTTGAAAAAGGAACGCAATTTCTTTGAAACACGTGTGATCGAATACCAAACCGGCGGCGCGCTGTCTTGGGACTGATAAAAAACATGTTTCCTCCATTTGTTCACCCATTCATTGGCTTATTTCAGCCAAGTCATGGTGGAACACACCTCGTTCATGGAATTGGACCCGGGTCCAGTTCCATGAATCTCTTGGCTTTGATAAAGGCACAAGTGTTTTGAACCAACGATCTGAGAACTTGATCTAGGAGTATCTAATGGCAACTGCAAAAAAATCCGCTGCAAAAAAACCAGCAGCAAAGAAGAAGCCCGCAGCAAAAAAAGCTGTGGTTAAGAAACCAGCCGCTAAAAAAGCAGCAGCTAAGAAACCTGTAGCTAAAAAAGCACCTGCTAAAAAACCAGCAGCTAAGAAAAAGCCCGTAGCGAAAAAAGCACCGGCTAAAAAAGCAGCAGCTAAGAAGCCTGTAGCGAAAAAAGCACCTGCTAAAAAAGCAGCTGCGAAAAAAGCACCGGCTAAAAAAGCAGCAGCTAAGAAGCCTGCAGCGAAAAAAGTAGCTGTAAAAAAAGCGCCGGCTAAAAAAGCTGCGCCAAAAAAAAAAGTAATCGCTAAGAAAATAGCAGCCAAGCAGCCAGTTGCAAAAAAAGCGCCAGCGAAAAAAGTGACTGCTAAACCAGCCGCCCACAAACCTGCTGCTCATGCAACCAAGCCCTCAGCTTCGCATACAGCCACGCAACACGTGGCTCAAACCACGCTGAACCCGCAAGCTGCTTGGCCTTTTCCAACAGCAACAAAACCCTAACTGAAACAGCTGTGACAGTTTTAGACCAACCCGGTGCGCGCACCGGGTTTTTTTATGTCAGTTGGTAATTTTGAGGTCCGCGACTGGCTATTTTGATCGAGCCAATGCGGTTGCCTAATTCGGCGCACTTGACTAAATCCCAGCCCTGCTCCAAGCCAAAAAGCATGGCCCCACGCCAAGCGTCGCCACAACCGGTGGGGTCCACAACAGCTTGGGCTTTGACGGGATCAACCAACTGTTTTTGGCCCTGTTGCCATACCTCACAACCCTGTGCGCCTAAAGTCACCACCAAGCCTTTGACATGGGCAGAAATTTCTGCAGAGCTCCAACCCGTGCGGTCACTCAACATTTTTCCTTCATAGTCATTCACTGTCACCCATGTGGCCAGTTCAATGAAGTGGCGAAGTTCTTGGCCATCAAACATAGGTAAGCCTTGGCCCGGATCAAATACAAAAGGTATGCCTGCATCAGCCATCTGCTGTGCATGTAAGAGCATGGCGTCTCGCCCATCTGGTGAGATGATGCCCAAACGAATATCCGGGTCTTGGTGCACATGCAAAGCATGAGCCTGCATCATGGCGCCTGGGTGGAAAGCCGTGATTTGGTTGTTATCCAAATCGGTCATGATCATGGCTTGGGCGGTGTAGGTATCCTCCACCATCTTGATGTAGGTGGTTGATATACCCAGCTCTTGTAAGCGCTGCAAATATGTGGCACCGTCATTGCCCAAGGTTGCCATAGGCAGAGGTTGTGCACCTAAGAGCTTCATGCTGTAAGCGATATTGCCAGCACATCCCCCAAAATCACGCTGCAGGCGCGGAACAAGAAAAGACACGTTCAAAATATGCAGCTGCTCGGCCAAAATTTGCTCTTTGAAACGCCCCTCAAAATGCATGATGGTGTCAAACGCCAAAGAACCACAAATCAGTACTGCCATGAAAAATCCTATCTGGGTTAAGGGTAAAAAAGTAATGCGCGGTAACCGTTGATTTTGCCAGCCCAAGGCCCATCCACAGCGAACACCAGTTCAACAGTTTGTGTGCGCAGGGGTTTGAGCATACTGGCCAAGCCGACCTCTTGGGCCAACCAGACCTTGCGAACCACGTCGCCTTGCTCATCATTGGTTAGCGTTAACTCCAGTGCCGGTGTACCCAGAAAATAAGGTGCTTGGTTTTTAACTGACAAAGTGAATGAAAATTTATTGTCGCCGAGTTGTTTGAAATGGCTGCTGTCAATGGCAACCTTATCAGCCTCTTTAGGCCAGTCCACACTGCAACCTAGCCGTTCACAAACAATATTGAAGAGGGGTGACACACTGAGATTCATCGCCACCAATTTATCGCGATGAAAAAGCAAAACTTGAAAACTTAGAAGTAACACAGCAACAACTGTCACCACCACTGACAGCGCAGCGCTTGGCTCACCAGCAGGCTGCCAAACAGGAGACGACAAGAGATGCGATGGTGACGCTTGATCGACAGATGCAGGAAACACTGCAACTTCATCCGTCGAGGCTGGGGCTTCAAGCTCTGGTGGATCGATTTCAAATAAATGCTGATCCACCTCAAACACATGGGCGCAGCGACCACAACGCACCCAAGCATCGGCTGCGCTGTAATGCTCAGCTTGAATCGCAAAAGCGGTTTTACACTGAGGACAAAGGGTCACTATCGACATGGTGTCGATTTTAGGCGGTCATCAAGACCCAGCCGTCCTGTGTGTCAGCGACTTGAAGTTGAAGATAGGGCGCATAGGCTTGTTGAATTTCTTCAATCTGTCGACTCAAAATACCTGCCAACAGCAAGTGACCGCCTTGCACGACATGGGCACACAAGAGGGGCGCCAGCACCTTCAAAGGTGCCGCCAAAATATTGGCCACCACCAAACCATATTGCCCTTGTGCCAAATCTGGTAAACCGGTATTGATGCTCACCTGATTGGCCAAAGCATTGGCTTGGGCAGCGGTCACCGCCTCAGCGTCGATATCGACAGCGTCGACCTCAGCAGCACCACACAAGGCAGCACCAATCGCCAATATGCCCGAACCACAGCCGTAATCCAGAACACGGCAACCCTTGTGCAGATAAAGCGCAATCCAACGCAAGCACATGCGCGTGGTCGGATGTGTGCCTGTGCCAAATGCCAGTCCCGGGTCGAGGCGAATCACTTGAAGTGCTTGTGCAGGTGCCTCATGCCAAGACGGCACTACCCACAAATCAGGCGTGATTTCAACCGGTTCAAACTGCGACTGTGTCAATCGAACCCAATCTTGGGGCGGCACTTCAGCAATGCCAAGCAGGCTTGCGTTATCGAAGAAGTCTTGCAACTTCAAGATGTGGGCTGCGTGCTCGGCCAAGGTCTGATCGGCAAACAAGGCAAGCACTTGTGAACGCAGCCAAGCTTGGGCGGGTGCCGGCATGCCAGGCTCGCCAAACAAGGCCTGTTCTTGGTCGGTATGGGCATCGGCGTCTTCCACCGAAACGCTCAAAGCATCCAAGGCCATCAAAGCATCACTGAGCGTCTCAACTTGGTCTTGCGAACACAGCAAACTCAATTCAAACATCAGACAACCGACGCTCTCACAGCCAACCACTCTTCCAAATAATGGATATTCGTGCTGCCTGCAATGAACCCAGGATCCATCATCAGTTCGCGGTGCAGCGCAATATTGGTTTGAATGCCTTCCACCACGGTCTCACCCAAGGCTGTGCGCATGCGCGCCAAAGCATGTTCGCGGTTGTCCCCGTGAACAATGATTTTGCCAATCATGGAGTCGTAATGCGGCGGGACAAAGTAGTTGCTGTAAATGTGGGAGTCGACTCTGACACCCGGCCCGCCTGGGGGGTGCCACATGGTGATGCGCCCTGGCGAAGGGGTGAACTTGAAAGGGTCTTCCGCATTGACACGACACTCGATGGCATGGCCTTTCATCACCACTTGTCGCTGGGTGAAAGGTAATTTTTGTCCCGCAGCGGTCATGATCTGGGTTTTAACAATATCTATGCCGGTGATGAACTCGGTCACGGGGTGCTCGACCTGCACACGGGTGTTCATTTCAATGAAATAAAACTCGCCGTTTTCATATAAAAATTCGAAAGTACCGGCGCCGCGATAACCCATTTTTTTGCAGGCCGCCACACAACGCTCACCGATGCGATCGATCAATTTACGGGCAATGCCAGGCGCTGGCGCCTCCTCGATCACCTTTTGGTGACGCCGTTGCATAGAGCAGTCACGCTCGCCCAAATACACAGCGTTGCGAAAGTTGTCCGCCAAGATTTGAATCTCGATATGCCTTGGGTTTTGTAAATATTTTTCAAGGTAGACCGCCGGATTTCCAAAAGCTGCGCCGGCTTCGGCCTTGGTGGTTTGCACCGCATGAATCAGCGCGGCCTCGTTGTGCACCACCCGCATACCTCGACCGCCGCCGCCGCCTGCGGCTTTGACGATGACCGGATAGCCAACCGCTTTGGCGATGCGACGCAACTGGGCGGGGTCGTCTGGCAATTCGCCTTCTGAACCAGGCACGCACGGCACGCCGGCTTTGATCATGGCCTGTTTGGCCGACACCTTGTCGCCCATCATGCGTATCGACTCAGGGGTGGGGCCAATGAAGGTGAAGCCACTTTTCTCTACCCGTTCGGCAAAGTCCGCGTTTTCACTCAAAAAACCGTAGCCGGGGTGAATCGCCTCGGCGTCAGTCACCTCGGCGGCGGAAATAATCGCCGGCATATTCAGGTAGCTGAGGGTGGAAGAAGCGGGACCTATGCAGACGGCTTCCTCGGCCAATTTGACGTATTTGGCTTCGCGGTCGGCTTCGGAATACACCACCACCGCTTCTACGCCGAGTTCTCGGCAAGCACGCTGAATTCGCAATGCAATTTCGCCTCGGTTGGCGATCAAGATTTTTTTAAACATGCGCTGTCGTCACTCGATGCGAAAGAGGGGCTGGCCATATTCCACCGCTTGACCGTTGTCAATCAAGATGCTGGTGATGGTGCCGCTTTTGTCTGCCTCGATTTCATTCAAAATTTTCATGGCTTCAATAATGCAGATGGTTTCGCCCTCTTTGACCACGCTGCCGACCTGCACAAAGGGCTTGGCTTCTGGGCTGGCGGATGCGTAATAAGTCCCCACCATGGGCGACTTGACCACATGGCCTGCAGCCGCGACCTCTTCGGCCTGGGTCAAAACGGGCGGATGCATGGCAACAGGTGCAGCCGCCAGCGGCGCGGCGGCAATCCCCGAGGCTTGCGCCACCACGGGCGCACCCACGGGACCCTTGACAATTCGTACCTTGCCCTCGGGCTCGGTGATTTCCAATTCAGACACATTGGATTCGGACACCAAGTCGATTAATGTTTTAAGTTTTCTTAAATCCATAGATTTGATAGCCTTCTGTAGTTAACAGCAGTTAAAGTTTAACCATTGTAAGGATAAGGGCCAAACCAATACCAAGCCTAATTTACAACCAATCGGCCATTTCTTGACTAGATAGTTTTCCTAATTTTTGCACCAACAAGTCGCCCTTGGCATTCAAAACCAAGGTAAAAGGCAAAGAGCCTTCAGGATTGCCCAGTTTTTTGACCAACTCGGTCCCGCCCAAACCCGCCATTCCTATGGGGTAGCTAACGGGGTATTGCTTTAAAAACCGCTTGACAGCGCTGGGTTGGTCAATCGCCAATCCAACAACTTGCCAACTTTTAGGCTGGTTTTCTTGAAAGAAGGCGTTTAATAAAGGCATTTCCTCAACGCAAGGGGTGCACCATGTGGCCCAAAAGTTCAGCACCAAAGGTTTGCCTTGGAAGTCGGACAAGCGCAATATTTGGCCATCCGCTTGGTCGAACTCGGCACTCCACAAATCTTGGCTTGCTTGCGGGTCTAGGGTGCGAGGGCGCAATCTGGACCAATTAACGACTGAGCCAGCCAGCGCGGCAACCACCGCTGTACCCAGCAGGAGTCGGCGCGAACTGCGCTTGGGGGAATCAGGTGGAGATTCTTGCATCAGCAGAGTCTACCAAGCGGCGCACCGCCTCGGTGTTGCCACGCCAGGCCCGACCTTTGTCATCAGGCTGCAAAGCGCCGCGCACATCGTCATAGTCATAAACCATGAAATGCACACCTATTTCTTCATTAAGGACATTGCAACGACTTCTCACGCTCAAGGCATCCACCGTCTCCCCCTTGAAGCCGTTCACCGAACTCACCTCGTAGCGAACGCCTTGGTCTATCAGTCGCAGTTCTGCTGACTTGGAATCGTCACAAAACAACTGAATGTAAATATCAGACAAACGGGTGGCGGTGCCGCGCCAAACCGCGCCACTTAAGTGCGGACGAAACTCGGGCAAACGCAGCATCCACAGCAAGGCCAAAGAACGCAAAGCAGCGAGTTCCAGCGGCTGGGTATCGGCACAAAAAATAGCCACGTACTCGACTACAGCCTCCTCGATCAACTCGTTGCTGGGCAAAGCACTGCGGGCATTCAAGCCCAACTCCCGAACAGCACGGCGTTTGGCAGGCCCGTACTCCAAGCCTTCTTCAACAATCAGGCGAGCGGCGGTGGCAGCGATTTCTTCTTGGCTTGTGTTGCGCATGGGAGGTTATTGTGCCTTTTCAAGGCAGGAGCTTGTAAGCCTGCTTTTTTGCCTCAAGCCAAGGACAACCGACTTTTACAATGCCATTTATGCATATTCATATATTAGGTATCTGCGGCACCTTTATGGGCGGCTTGGCTGCCCTGGCCCGCGAAGCAGGCCACCGCGTGACAGGCTGCGACACAGGCGTCTACCCTCCCATGAGCGACCAACTCCGCGCTTTGGGGATTGAACTGATTGAGGGCTACGGCGCCGATCAACTGGCCTTGAAGCCAGACATGTTTGTGGTGGGCAATGTGGTCTCGCGTGCCCGCTTGCCCGATGGGGCACCACGCTACCCGCTGATGGAAGCGATTTTGGAAGCCGGACTGCCCTACACCAGCGGCCCGCAATGGCTGAGCGACCATGTGCTGCACGCCCCCGAACAAAGCCGCCATGTGCTGGCCATCGCTGGCACCCATGGCAAAACCACCACCACTGCCATGCTCAGCTGGGTGCTTGAGCATGCTGGCCTGACCCCCGGCTTTTTGATCGGCGGCGTGCC
>CAMBXY010000043.1 GCA_945871945.1 Bordetella parapertussis | reverse complement strand
AACAATCTTTGAGGCCACGGGCATAGCCCCACTTTGCCCTGCAGTTTTTGCTGATCTTGAATCCCTTCCACAATACGTTCAAGAATTACCTCCCGATGTTTCAGTGTTGAAAGAATTTATTGTCACTACGCTGCATACAAATCCGGTTGCATAAGGCATGTCAAACCTATTTGCTCATGCCATGAAACCACCACCTCTACTATCTTTAGATGAGGCCTTAGAGAGGCTTTTACAAAAAGCCAAGCCATTGGCTGGGGTAATGTCTGTTTCCACGTTTGACGCTGATGGTTGTGTATTGGCTCAAGACTTGGTGTCAGATTTACAAGTCCCGGCTTTTGACAATTCAGCGATGGATGGTTATGCCCTGAGAACGGCCGATTTAGATTTAAACCAAGGCATGCTCAAACTGGGTCAACGGGTTTTGGCTGGACATGCACCCAGCACTTTGCAGCCAGGTGAAGCGGCCCGAATTTTCACTGGGGCACCCGTTCCCCTAGGCGCTGATGCGGTTGTGATGCAAGAGGATGTGGTGGTGGTGGATGACTTGCATGTGAGTTTTAAAACTGTGCCTGTGACAGGGCAATGTATTCGACGAAAAGGCGAGGACATCGAAAAAAATACGGTCTTGCTTTCCAAAGGTACCCGTCTTGGGCCAGTGAGCTTAGGATTGGCCGCCAGTATTGGTCAAGCTCAATTGCAAGTGATGTCACCTCCTAAAGTGGCTTTGTTTTCCACTGGCGATGAGTTGATCATGCCGGGTGAGGTTGCTCCTCATCTTTTACCGCCCGGTGCTATTTTTAATTCAAACCGATTTTTCCTGCGATCTTTACTTGAGCGATGTGGGTGCCGGGTAAGTGATTTGGGCAATGTCCCAGATGACCCAGAGAAAACCTTGCTAGCGCTTGCCGGGGCAGCTTTGGATCATGATTTGATTTTGACCAGTGGGGGTGTTTCTGTAGGTGAAGCTGATTTTGTCAAACCGGCGGTTCAGTCTCTTGGCGAATTGCAGCTTTGGTCTTTGTCTATCAAGCCTGGCAAGCCCTTTGCCTATGGCTACATCAATAATCAAGCGGACCCCAGCAAACGCGCTCACTTCATTGGCCTCCCAGGCAATCCAGTGTCCAGTTTGGTGACATTTTTGATGCTGGTCAGACCCTTTCTTTTGTCACTTCAGGGGTGTATTGGGTTGACTGTCCGGCCTATTCAAATCCGAGCAGACTTTGCCTGGCCCAAGGCCGACAAGCGAAGAGAGTTTTTGCGTGTGAAATTCAACGACAAGGGTGGTTTAGATTTATTTCCCAACCAAAGTTCAGGTGTGCTCACCTCCGCCGTCTGGGGTGACGGATTGGTGGACAATTTACCCGGTACAACAATTTCTCCTGGAGACATGGTGAACTTCCTTTCATTCACTGATTTAATGTCATGAAAATAAGCATTCGATTTTTTTCTTCGCTGAGAGAACAACTGGGTATCAGTGTTCTTGAGTTTGAGACACAGTCTAGGGATGTGTCCCAGTTGCGTTCTGAACTGATGCTTTTCCAACCTCAATTTGCAGAAGTATTAGCACCTGGAAAGGCTATTCGAATGGCGCTTAATCAAGTGGTTTGCGATGGCAGTGAAGCTTTATCTGAAGCTTGTGAAGTTGCTTTTTTCCCTCCTGTGACGGGTGGTTGATATGTCTTTTGAGGTAAAAATTCAAACCGAAGATTTTGATCTCAGTCATGAAGTGGCTCAATTGCGATCCTCTAAGCCTCAGGTGGGTGCGGTTTGTGCTTTTGTAGGAACAGTCAGAGACAGAAATGAAGGGAGCGATGTTTCCAACTTGGAGTTGGAGCATTACCCTGGCATGACAGAAAAGTCTATTCAGCAAATGATGGTCGATGCGCATCAGCGTTTCGATATTATTTCTTCTAAAGTAATACATCGAGTGGGTGTTTTGGGCCCTTTAGACCAAATTGTGTTGGTTGCCGTGATATCGGCTCACCGTGGGCAGAGTTTTCAGGCCTGTGAATTTTTAATGGATTATTTGAAAACGCAGGCACCCTTTTGGAAAAAAGAGACGGGCCCTCATGGCTCTCATTGGGTTGACGCCAGAGTCAGTGACGATCAAGCCTTGGCCAGATGGGGAATCGACTCTCGAAACGCCTTGGTGAGTTGATTGGGCGCTCTACCCGCCTTGAATTACCTGTTGACCGCCTCACCTGATGAACACAGATGAGGTCTTAAGGGATACATATGCGGCTAGACAAATTAACGACGAAATTTCAAGAAGCGCTGTCTGATGCGCAGTCTCTTGCTCTTAGCAAAGACCAAGCCTATATAGAGCCTTGCCATTTGGTGGTGGCTATGCTGAAACAAGATGATGGCCCTCGTTCCTTGCTTGTTAGGTCTGGCGTCAACATTGCCAGCCTTCTCAAAGACAGCGAAGAGGCTGTGGCCAAATTGCCCGAAGTCCACGGACAAGACCAAGTGCAAGTTGGGCGCGACCTAGTGACTTTGATGCAGGCTGCTGAAAAAGAGTCTCTCAAGAAAGGTGACGAATTTGTTGCCAGTGAAATGTTTTTATTGGCCCTGTCCGACTCAAAGTCGGAGATGGGTCAAGCCGCCAGAAAACATGGATTGAGCAGGCAGACATTTGCTGCTGCTGTTGAGTCTTTAAGGGGTGGGCAAACTGTCAAGTCAGCTGATGAGGAAAGCCAACGTGGGTCTTTAAAAAAATACACACTCGATTTAACCGAACGCGCTCGCATGGGCAAACTCGACCCAGTGATTGGCCGCGATGATGAGATTCGACGTGCCATTCAGGTTCTTCAAAGGCGCAGCAAAAATAACCCTGTTTTGATTGGCGAGCCCGGTGTCGGCAAGACTGCCATTGTGGAGGGCTTGGCCCAGCGCATAGTCGCCGGCGAGGTGCCCGACTCGCTCAAGGGAAAGCGTGTGTTGTCTTTGGATATGGCGTCACTTTTGGCGGGTGCCAAGTTCAGAGGCGATTTTGAGGAGCGGCTTAAAAGCGTGCTCAATGAACTTGCCAAGGACGAAGGTCAAACCATTGTCTTTATCGATGAAATTCACACCATGGTGGGTGCAGGCAAGGCAGAAGGTGCGATGGATGCGGGCAATATGCTTAAACCGGCATTGGCCAGAGGCGAATTACATTGCGTAGGCGCAACCACTTTAGACGAGTATCGGCGCTTCATTGAAAAAGACGCGGCTTTAGAGAGAAGATTTCAAAAAATCATTGTGGGCGAGCCAACGGTGGAGGCGACGATCGCCATATTGCGTGGGTTGCAAGAAAAATACGAAGTCCATCACGGCGTCGAAATTACCGACCCGGCCATTGTGGCTGCAGCAGAACTTTCTCATCGCTACATCACCGACAGGTTTTTACCCGACAAAGCCATCGATTTGATTGATGAGGCTGCTGCCAAAATTAAAATTGAAATTGACTCCAAGCCCGAGGTCATGGATAAGTTGGAGAGAAGACTTATCCAGCTGAAAATTGAAAGAGAAGCTGTACGCAAAGAAAAAGATGATGCTTCACAAAAGCGTATGTCGCTGATTGAAGAAGAAATTCTCAAGCTTCAAAAAGAATATGCAGATTTAGAGGAAGTTTGGAAATCGGAAAAAGCCCAAGCGCAAGGCGGTGCGGTTATCAAGGAAGAAATTGACCGCACGCGGTTTCAAATTGAAGAACTCAAACGCAAGGGCGACTTTAATAAAGTGGCTGAACTGCAGTACGGCAAACTTCCCGAACTGGAAAAAAGGATGAAGGCGGCGCATGCTTTCGAAACCGAGGCCGGGCAAACCAAGCCCATGCGACTGCTTCGTACACAAGTAGGTGCTGAAGAAATTGCTGAAGTCGTTGCTCGTGCAACCGGTATCCCCGTATCGAAATTGATGCAAGGTGAGCGTGAAAAATTACTGCTCATGGAAGAGCGACTCCACGCGCGGGTGGTGGGCCAAGATGAAGCGATTGTGGCCGTCTCTAATGCGATTCGACGTAGCCGTGCCGGCTTGAGTGATCCTTCAAGACCCACCGGCTCTTTTCTGTTTTTAGGGCCTACAGGTGTGGGCAAAACCGAACTTTGTAAAGCCCTTGCAGGTTTCTTGTTTGACAGTGAAGACCACTTGGTTCGCATTGATATGAGTGAGTTCATGGAGAAGCACTCTGTGAGCAAACTCATTGGTGCGCCTCCTGGCTATGTGGGCTACGACGAAGGTGGCTACCTGACCGAAATTGTGAGGCGAAAACCCTATAGCGTTATTTTGCTTGATGAGATTGAAAAGGCTCATCCCGATGTGTTCAATATTCTTTTGCAGGTATTGGACGACGGACGATTAACTGATGGCCAAGGTCGAACAGTTGATTTTAAAAATGCTGTGATTGCCATGACGTCCAATATTGGTTCACAGTTGATTCAAAGAATGGCTGGGGCCGACTATGCAGATGTCAAAGAGGCGGTATGGGATGAATTGAAAAACCACTTCAGGCCAGAGTTTTTGAACAGGATCGATGAGACGGTTGTTTTTCATTCACTGGATGCCAAAGACATTGCCAAAATTGCTGATATTCAATTAAAGATTCTTTCCAATCGCTTGTCTCGTATGGATTTGGGTATGGCTGTTTCAGTTGCCGCACTGGAAGAGTTAGCCAAGGTGGGGTTTGACCCCGTTTTTGGCGCCAGGCCGCTTAAAAGAGCTATTCAGCAGCGAATTGAGAACCCGCTCTCGAAGATGTTGCTTGAGGGAAAATTTGGGCCGCATGACACCATTCAGGTCAATGTAGACCCCATACTTTCACCCGGCGAATTCATGTTCACCAAAGCTTGATGGGGTTGAGGAAAAAAAAGGGCCGCTTACGCGGCCCTTTTCAGTGGGATAAGTACTTATGACAAGTGCTTGCCAATCAGGCTGGCAAGTTCAAACATGGTGACTTGGGCTTTACCAAATACAGCCTTCAGTTTGTCATCTGCATTGATATTGCGTTTGTTGACTTTGTCTTGCAACGCATGCTTCTTAATGTAAGTCCACAACTTGCTCACGACTTCTGTACGTGCCAAGGGAGTGGAACCTACCACGGCAGCCAGTGCTGCGCTGGGTGTCAAAGGCTTCATGAAAGCTGCATTGGGCGTGCGTTTTTTTGCAGGGGCCTTTTTAACAACTTTTTTTGCTGCCTTTTTAGCGGGCGCTTTTTTCGCGGCTACTTTTTTAGCTGGCGCTTTTTTCGCAGGCACTTTTTTCGCGACTACTTTTTTAGCTGGAGCTTTCTTTGCTGCTGCTTTTTTAGCGGGGGCTTTTTTAGCCACTACTTTTTTTGCGGGAGCTTTTTTTGCAGCTGATTTTTTTGCTGCCTTTTTTGCAGTTGCCATTTTCATTTTCCTTCTAGAAGTGAGTGAAACGCCGCTAGCTTTTTTAGCTTTTTGTCGGCTTGACTATCCTAAGGGAGAAATACCATTTTTTTCATCTTAATAGCTTCTTTTGCGAATGAGAATGGGGTTTTTGCATTTTTGAAGACACTTTTTGTAAGTTTTTTGATTTTTTAACTTTTTAAATTCAGCCATACAGTTTTTTATTTCGCCATACAAAAAATTAACTTTAATTCATTGTTTGTAAACACTTATTTATATTTCATATATAAGACATAAGACACTTCTCAAGTCTTATATAAGATATAGAATTGGCTCTGCAGATTTTCTTGAACCTTTTCTTGGAGTTACACATGCCGCAAGACAGCACCGCACACATGAGCCGCGAAAAACAAATTGCCGCTTTAGAAAAAGACTGGGCCACCAATCCAAGGTGGAAGGGCATAAAGAGAGGCTATAGCGCTGCCGATGTGGTTCGTCTGCGTGGTTCATTTCCTATTGAATACACCTTGTCGCGTCGTGGTGCAGAAAAACTTTGGGACTTGGTGCACAGCGAGCCTTACGTCAACTGTTTAGGCGCCTTAACCGGTGGCCAAGCCATGCAACAAGTCAAGGCGGGTATCAAGGCGATTTATTTGTCGGGTTGGCAAGTTGCTGCAGATAACAACTCATATGCCTCAATGTACCCCGATCAGTCACTCTACCCGGTTGACTCAGTCCCTACTGTGGTTGAGCGAATCAACAATACATTTCGCCGTGCAGATGAAATTCAGTGGTCTAAAGGTGTCAACCCTTCAGACAAGGGCTACATAGATTACTTTGCACCAATCGTTGCCGATGCTGAAGCCGGTTTTGGTGGTGTACTGAATGCTTTTGAACTGATGAAGGCCATGATCCGTGCAGGCGCAGGTGGTGTGCATTTTGAAGATCAGTTGGCATCAGTCAAAAAATGTGGACACATGGGTGGCAAAGTATTGGTACCCACTGCAGAGGCTGTACAAAAACTTATTGCTGCGCGTATGGCTGCAGACGTTTGCGGGGTGCCTACTTTGGTGATTGCCCGAACTGACGCAGAAGCCGCCGACTTGTTAACCAGTGATTACGACGCCAATGATAAGCCGTTCATCACAGGTGAACGAACTGCTGAAGGTTTTTACAAAACCAAAAAAGGCATGGCGCAAGCTGTGTCGCGAGCCATCGCTTATGCACACTACGCAGATTTGGTTTGGTGTGAAACCGGCACCCCAGATTTGGAATTTGCTCGGCAGTTTGCAGAAGCGGTGCATAAGGTGCATCCCGGAAAGATGCTGGCCTACAACTGCTCTCCCTCTTTCAATTGGAAGAAAAACCTTGACGACGCCACCATTGCCAAATTTCAGCGAGAACTCGGCGCTATGGGTTACAAGTACCAGTTCATTACCTTGGCTGGCATCCATTCCATGTGGTTCAATATGTTCGATTTGTCGCAAGATTACGTGGCTCGCGGTATGTCAGCGTATGTAGAAAAAGTTCAAGAACCAGAATTTGCCGCTCGCGACCGTGGTTACAGTTTTGTCTCGCACCAGCAAGAAGTGGGAACAGGTTATTTCGATGACGTCACGACAGTCATTCAAGGCGGGCAATCCAGTGTGACCGCCTTGACCGGTTCTACAGAAGAAGAACAATTCCATTGATCTAAACAATTTGCTCGTTTGAACGACCAGCTAACAGGCCCTTAGAGGCCTGTTTTTTTATGGGAAAATGGGTCTTTAGTTAAGCGCGGTTCAGACCGCGCTTTTGCTTTCCCCTTAGAACCCATTGATACCGCATATGCTTGAAATCACTTTGCCTGATGGCTCTGTTCGCGAATATCCCGCGCCTTTGACTGTTGCTGAGGTGGCGCTCTCGATTGGGACAGGTTTGGCAAAAGCCGCCTTAGCAGGCAAGGTCAATGGCGAAGTGGTTGACACCAGCCACCTCATTAAAGACAACACGCACTTGGCTATATTGACCGCCAAAGATGCCCAAGGCTTGGAAGTTATTCGGCACTCGACAGCCCATTTGTTGGCATATGCAGTCAAGTCGCTTTTTCCGCAAGCCCAAGTCACGATTGGTCCGGTGATTGAAAACGGCTTTTATTACGACTTTTCTTACAGCAGGCCTTTCACACCTGAGGACTTGCAAGAAATTGAAAAGCGCATGAATGAATTGGCCAGCAAGGATGAACTTGTCACGCGACAAGTCATGCCAAGAGACCAAGCAGTCGCTTACTTTAAGAACCTAGGCGAGCACTACAAAGCTGAAATCATTGCGTCCATTCCTGCCGCAGAGGATGTTTCACTTTACAGCGAAGGTGAATTTACAGATCTGTGTCGCGGCCCGCACGTCCCGAGCACCGGAAAACTCAAGCACTTTAAATTGATGAAAGTGGCCGGGGCTTACTGGCGAGGCGACCACCGCAACGAAATGCTGCAGCGTATTTACGGTACCGCTTGGGCCAGCAAAGATGATTTGCAGAAATACCTCTTGATGCTAGAAGAGGCTGAAAAACGCGATCACCGCAAACTCGGCCGTGAGCTTGATTTGTTTCACATCGATGAGCATTCCCCTGGTACGGTTTTTTGGCATCCCAAGGGCTGGACGCTATGGCAAGAAGTCGAGCAATACATGCGTAGTGTCTACAAAGACAACGGCTACTTAGAGGTTAAAGGCCCACAAATTTTGGATCAAGGTTTGTGGGAGAAAACAGGTCACTGGGACAAATACCGTGAAAACATGTTTGTCACGGAGTCTGAGAAGCGCGATTACGCGCTCAAGCCCATGAACTGCCCTGGGCACATCATTATTTTTAACCAAGGTATCAAAAGTTACCGCGATTTACCCCTGCGTTTTGGTGAGTTTGGTCAGTGCCACCGCAACGAGCCCTCGGGCGGACTTCACGGCATCATGCGCG
This sequence comes from Bordetella parapertussis, assembly GCA_945871945.1. Lineage (GTDB taxonomy): Bacteria > Pseudomonadota > Gammaproteobacteria > Burkholderiales > Burkholderiaceae_C > Limnohabitans. Next base: position 2,334 of record CAMBXY010000043.1, on the reverse strand, counting down.
TTCGCGCCTTCACCCAAGATGACGGGCATATCTTCTGTACGGAAAATCAAATCCAGTCGGAGGTGATTGCTTTCACCACCCTGCTGCAAAAAGTCTATAAAGATTTTGGTTTTACCGACATCATTTACAAGTTATCGACTCGCCCAGAAAAACGCATAGGTTCGGAAGAGAGTTGGGACAGTGCTGAGAAAGCCTTGGCTGAAGGTTTGCGTGCTTCTGGCTGTGAGTTCCAATACCTTCCAGGCGAGGGCGCTTTTTACGGCCCCAAAATTGAATACACGCTGAAAGACGCGATTGGCCGTGAATGGCAGTGCGGAACCATACAAGTCGACCCCAATATGCCAGAGCGACTGGATGCGCAGTATGTCGGTGAAGATGGTGCGCGCCACAGACCCATCATGCTGCACCGGGCCATTGTGGGAAGTTTGGAGCGTTTCATCGGTATTTTGGTAGAGCAGCATGCAGGCGCCTTGCCGGTTTGGTTGGCGCCGGTTCAAGTTGCGGTGCTCAATATCACCGATTCTCAGTCTGATTATGTGCAAGATGTAGTCAAAAACCTGAAAAATCAAGGGTTTAGGGTCACACAAGATCTCAAAAACGAGAAGATTACGTATAAAATACGCGAGCATTCAATGCAGAAGCTGCCTTATATCTTGGTCATGGGTGACAAGGAGAAAGCAGCAGGTACCGTCGCAGTGCGCGCCCGAGGCAATGTAGACCTTGGTGTTATGACACTCGAAGCTTTTACTGAAAAGTTGGCTTCGGACATTGCCGCCAAACTTTGATTTCACTGGTTGACATCATGATTTGTCGTCTAAGTATCGACGGATTTTCACTGTTTCATTTTGAAGCAGGTTTTTTTTGAAGGATTGAACCATCGCTACTGAATTTCGCGATCGCCGACAACGCGAGGAACGCAAACACCGCCTCAACAGAGAAATCATGGCACCTGAAGTCCGCGTGAGCGGTCCTAACAACGAACCCATTGGGGTACTCAGCTTGGCTGAGGCGTTGCGAATGGCAGGCGAGCTGGATGTCGATTTGGTAGAGATTTCACCAACTGCAGTTCCCCCAGTGTGTCGACTGATGGACTACGGTAAGTTCAAATACCAAGAGCAGAAAAAGGCGGCTGAAGCCAAGTCCAAGCAAAAGGTGATCGAGGTCAAGGAAATCAAGTTCCGACCCGGTACCGACGATGGTGACTACAACATCAAATTGCGCAACATCAAGCGTTTTCTTGACGAAGGCGATAAATGCAAAATCACTTTGCGTTTCCGTGGTCGAGAAATTACCCACCAAGAAATTGGTATGGCGTTGTTGCAAAGAATTCGGGATGAACTGGCTGACCTGATTGTGGTTGAGCAGTTTCCAAAGCTTGAAGGGCGACAAATGGTCATGATGATCGCGCCGGGCAAGAAAAAAACGGGTGGCGTGGCCAAACCCGCGGCAGAAACTGCGCAAGCAGCCGCTGCCTAAAAGGCCACGCAAACAAGTGTCTCGGGGCTAACAAGTCTGCGTCAGTGACGCCGCGCCTCACGAGCACAATCAAAAAGGAGCATTCAATGCCCAAAATGAAGACCAAAAGTAGCGCTAAAAAGCGCTTTCGTGTTCGTCCAGGGGGTACCGTTAAACGCGGTCAAGCCTTCAAGCGCCACATCCTGACCAAGAAAACCACCAAAAACAAACGTCATTTGCGTGGTCCTACAGGTGTGCATGAAACCAATATGGGTCACATGGCGCAAATGCTGCCCATGGCTGGCCTGTAATCAACGGACGAACAAGGAGAATTTAATATGCCTCGCGTTAAACGTGGTGTCACGGCCAGAGCCAGACACAAAAAAGTTTTAGCCCTCGCCAAAGGTTTCCGCGGTCGCCGCGGTAATGTTTACCGCATCGCTAAAGAAGCGGTGATGAAGGCGGGTCAATATGCCTACCGCGATCGCCGCGCCAAAAAGCGTGTGTTTCGTCAGTTGTGGATTGCCCGTATCAACGCAGCCTCGCGTGAATTTGGTTTGACATACAGCCAGTTTGCCAATGGTCTGCGTAAGGCTTCTATTGAGATTGACCGCAAAATGCTGGCCGATTTGGCGGTTCATGACAAAGCAGCCTTTGGACACATCGTCGATCAAGTCAAAGCACGTTTAGCTGCCTGATCGGGTTGCACTGCCCGCCGTTATCAGGCGGGTGACATGATGGCCCAAGGGATTGAAGCCCAAGACAGCTTCAATCCCTTTTTCATTTCAAACCTAAGACGATATGAACGAGCTCGATACGCTGGTGCAACAAGCCCAATCTCAGTTTGCGCAATGTGCAACTGCTGCGGATTTAGAAAAT
>CAMBXY010000042.1 GCA_945871945.1 Bordetella parapertussis | reverse complement strand
AGCAACTCCATCAAACGCTCGGTGGCACCGGCGGCGCGCAGCAAATCGCCGTACACCTCGCCCAGCACCGCAAACGCACTGGCCAGCAAAATCACAAACACCACGGTTTGCCCCAATTCGCCCGCGCTCATGCTGCCGTCGCGCACCGCCAGCGTGCCTTGGTACAAGCCCCACAACAGCGCCGCACTGCTGGCCAAAATAATGAAGCCCACCAACACCGAACGCGCCAAGGCGCGGCGCAAAGAGGTTTTCACGGCTTGCTCGGTAGAGTCGATAAAGCGCGTGGCTTCGCGGGCTTCGGCGGTATAGCTTTGCACCACGGGAATGGCGTTCATCACTTCAGCGGCGAGGGCACTGGCGTCGGCCACGCGGTCTTGGCTGGCGCGTGAGAGCTTGCGAACACGCCGACCCAAGGCGACGCTGGGCAACACCACCAACACCAGGAGACCAATGACCTGCACCATCAACATGGGGTGGTTGTAGACCAACATCAGCAAAGCGCCGGCGCCCATCACCATATTGCGTAAACCCATAGACAGCGACGAGCCCACCACGGTTTGCACCAGTGTGGTGTCGTTTGACAAGCGCGACAGCACCTCGCCGGTTTGCGTGGTCTCGAAAAACGCGGGGCTTTGTTTCAGCACATGGCCGTATACCGCGTTGCGCACATCTGCTGTGATGCGCTCGCCCAACCAAGTGACGGTGTAAAAACGCGCCGCCGAAAACAGCGCCAAGGCCGCCGCCACGCCAAACAGTTGGGCAAATTGACCCGCCAAGCGCTCGGCACTGCCCGGCCCCGTCAGGCCTTGGTCTATCAACTCTTTCAAAGCCCAAGGAAACGCCAAAGTGGCCCCCGCAGCCAACATTAAAAACAGCCCCGCCATGGCAATGCGACCCTTGTAGGGTTTGACGAAGGGGAGCAGGCCGGAGAGGGATTGGGGGGAGGGGGGGGATGTCATGGTGAATTTAGCCAGTGCGCTCATTGACTGAGCAGTTCAATATAAGCCGCGTAACTGTACGTGCGGTTCTTTTTCATTCCGGTTAACTCGCTCACCATACCCAACTCTTCCAGCAGTTTGATGGCGGCACTCGCGGTGGGAAAGGTGGTGTGAAGAGTTTGACACACCCGATCTACATTGAATCGGGGCATGGTCGGTAGCAACTCAAACAATCGGTAACTGATGGCGTTGGCTTTGGGATGGGCCAGCAAACGTCGTCGGTCATTCGTGACCAAACTCGCCAGCGCCACCACCGCTTGTTCGGATTGGGTTGCAGCGCTTTGCACCGCTTCCAAGAAAAACGCAATCCACGCCTCCCAGTCGCCGTCGGTGCGAATGCCAGACAAGCGGCGGTAGTACTCCGACTGGTGAAGCTTGAGAAAACCGCTGATGTACAGCAAAGGCTGGGGCAGCAGTTGCCAATGTTCGAGCAAAACAGCGATTAACAGGCGGCCCATGCGCCCGTTGCCATCCAAATAAGGATGAATGGTTTCAAACTGAGCATGAACCAAAGCTATGCGAACCAAAACCGGCAAATCTGAGCTGGGTGTGTGGATGAACCGTTCAAGTTCACTCAACAAGTCAGGGACTTGCTCGGCAGGCGCTGGAACAAATACGGCATTGCCTGGGCGTGTACCGCCAATCCAATTTTGTGAGCGACGCAATTCACCGGGTTGTTTTCCCGAGCCTCGAGCCCCATTTAACAGCAATCTGTGCGCCTCTTTCAATAAGCGCACGCTGATGGGCAAACCTGTTTCATTGCGAATTTCTCCTTGTGCCCATTGAAAAGCTTTCAGGTAGTTGGTCACTTCTTCAACGTCATCTGTATTGCTAATGGCCAAACCCGCTTCTTCATCAAACAAGTTGACCAAAGTCGCTTGGGTACCTTCCATTTGTGAACTCAGCAAGGCCTCTTTGCGGATGGCGCTGTAGAGCAGCCAGTCAACCGACGGCACCAAACCAGCCACCGCCGATAAGCGCTGCAAAGCCGTTAAGGCAGCTTCGTTTAAGCCGGCCCAAACTGCTCCATCAAGCGCCGGTTCGATAGGCGGCAAGGCATAAGGGATAAATGCCTTGAAGGCTTCCCCAGTGGTGCTTGATAAGGCATATCTGCCAGTGATGCGAGGCATATAAAAAGATACTTTAATTTAAAGCGTGGATATTAAAGAATTCTTTAATTAAAGTCAATCTTTATAAAGAAAGCTTTAATTTGAGATTTGCCTTAGCTGCGAGCCCACCCGCTAAGATGCCCACTTTATGAATGGCCACGCTTTAGAAAAAACACCACAAACCGGTGCAAATGCCGGTGCTCAGCTGTATGGCCAAGTCGATGAGCGTGCCCAGCAACAACAAAGGCAGTCCCAAACAAACCACCAGCCACATTCCCGCTTGCCAGGTCAGGCGCGGCTCGGGCAGGCGGTGGCCCATCACGGTTTGCACAGGGGTGCGTTTAAATCTGCTCCACATGTGCGCATGTTAACCAAAGCAGGTATGGCGTCATGAAGGTGGAGTGGGGCACCCAAGACACCCACGCATGGGACGCGGCCCACGCCCAAGCCGCTGGTGCTTTGCAACAAGACTGGGCTTATGGCTCGACCATGTTGGTCAGCGGCGGCACCGTTATTCGCGCTGTCATTCAAGCCGAAGGCCAAACCGTGGGGCTGGCCCAATGCGTGGTGCGCCGCTTTGGTAACTTGGGCGGGGTGGCATTGTGCACCCGGGGGCCGCTGTGGCTGCAAGCCCTGAGTGGCAAAGACAAAGCCCATGCTTACCGCCGCTTGCGACAAACCATGCCGGTCAAAGGCTTGCGGTTTTTGTTTGTCACGCCAGACGAACCCAGCGGCGACAACCTAGGGTTGTCCTCCATCAAGCGGGTGATGACGGGTTATTCCACTGCTTTGCTAGACCTCACGCCGGCCATGCCAGACTTGCGTGCGGGTTTGGAGAAACGCTTTCGCCAACCCTTGGGCCGAGCTGAAAAATCTGATCTCACGGTGCACCGCGTGGGCACCAATGTGGGCCAATACCGTTGGTTGATGGATGCCGAACAGCAGCAGCGTGACAACCGCGGCTTGCAAGGCATGCCGCTGCATTTTGTCGATGCCTACATTGCCTCGCGCAAACAGCCTGGCCACAATGTTTTGACTCTGCGCGCCGACATTGGCCGCGACCGCGTGGCCGGCATGATGTTTTTGCTGCATGGCCAAGCCGCCACCTACCAAATTGGCTGGACCAATGACGCGGGGCGCGATGCGTATGCGCACAACCTCTTGCTGTACAAAGGCATGGAGGCATTGAAAGAACGCGGTGTTCGCTGTCTCGACATGGGCGGCATCAATACCGGGCGAAGTGCTGGCATAGCGCGTTTCAAGATCACCAGCGGCGCCCAAGTGGTCACCTTGGCCGGCACCTTTTGGGTATGAGCCAACTCCAAGTCATCGCCCTGGGCTGCGAGCGCGGTGGTCGCCCCTTGTTTGCCACCCAAAGCTTCAGCTTGGAAGCAGGTCAAGCCATGCACATCGAGGGCAACAATGGTTCGGGCAAAACCAGTTTGCTGCGCATGGTCTGCGGTTTGTCGCAAGCAGCCAGCGGCGAGGTGCGTTGGGACGGACAAGCCATTGCCCAAGTGCGACCCGCCTTCATGCGCGACTTGCTGTATCTGGGCCACAGCCTGGGCTTGAAAGACGAACTCTCGGCGGTGGAAAACCTGCAGACGACATCGGTATTGGCGGGCCAGTCGCTCAGCCGCGAACAAGCTTTTCAAGCGCTGAAATCCCAGGGTCTTGGCACCAGAGCGCATTTGCCGCTGCGCGTGTTGTCGCAAGGGCAAAAGCGACGCGTGGCGTTGGCGCGACTGCAGGTGTCCCAAGCCAAGCTGTGGGTGTTGGATGAGCCGTTTGTGGCGCTCGATGGCGCGGCAGTGCAAGCTTTGCAGCAGGTACTGCAAGCGCATTTGCAACAAGGCGGCCTCCTTCTTTTCACCAGCCATCAGGGAATCAACTTAGGTTCCCCTGTGCTGCAGCGGACCTTGACGCCATGAATGCTTTTTTCACCTTGGTGGCACGTGATTTGCGCTTGGCTTACAGGCGCAAAGCCGAGGTCTTGAGCGCTTTGTTTTTCTTCGTGGTGGTCGCCGCTTTGTTTCCTTTGGCGATTGGCCCCGAAGCCGCCATGCTGCGACAAATTGGCCCCGGTGTCTTGTGGGTGGGCGCCTTGCTGGCCAGCATTTTGTCTTTGCCACGCTTGTTTGAAAACGATTGGCGCGACGGCTCTTTGGAGCACCTGATGCTGTCCCCGCATCCTTTAGGGCTTTTGGTCTTAGGGAAAATTTGTGCCCATTGGTTGGTCTCGGGCCTGCCCTTGGTAGCATTGGCCCCCGTCTTGGGTTTGCAATTTGATTTGCCACCGGATGTATTGGGCATGTTGTCGCTGTCGTTGTTGTTGGGAACCCCGGTCTTGTCTTGCATTGGTGCAATGGGGGCGGCCCTCACCTTAGGGGTGCGCGGTGGTGGTGTGTTGATTGCCTTGTTGGTGCTGCCTTTGTTCGTGCCTGTGCTGGTGTTTGGTGCCGGTGCTGTGCAAGCCATGCAAAGCGGTTTGGGGGCGCAAGCCCATGTTTCAATTTTGCTGGCGATGTTGTTGCCAGCGGTGTTTTTCAGCCCTTGGGCGTGCAGTGCGGCTTTGCGCATTGCCTTGGAATGAACAAATGACAATGCGCTGGTTTTATTACGCTGCCCCACAGACCTTTTATGGTTTGGCCGGGCGCTTGTGGCCTTGGTTGGCGGCACTTGCCTTGGCGCTGACCTTGGCGGGTTTGTGGGTGGGCTTTGGCTTGGCCCCTAGCGACGCCCAACAAGGCGAGGGCTACCGCATCATTTTTGTCCATGTCCCCGTTTCTTGGATGTCCATGATCATTTATTTGGCTATGGCGTTTTGGAGTGTTTTGGGTCTGACCTTCAACACCCGCTTGTCCGGCATGATGACCCGCGCTTTGGCGCCCACGGGTGCCATGTTTGCATTTTTGTCTTTATGGACGGGCGCTTTGTGGGGCAAACCCATGTGGGGCACATGGTGGGTTTGGGACGCACGCCTCACATCAGAATTGATTTTGTTTTTTCTCTATCTGGGCTATATGGCGCTCGTTTCCGCCATTGATGATGTGCGCCGTGCCGACCGTGCCGGTGCGCTGATTGCCATTGTGGGCGCTATCAATGTACCCATCATTTATTTTTCGGTGAAGTGGTGGAACACCCTGCACCAAGGTGCGTCGGTGTCGCTGACTCGCTCGCCCAGCATGGCGCAGTTGATGCTTTGGGGCATGTTGCTCATGGCCTTGGCGATGTGGGCCTACACTTTGGCCATGGTTTGCTACCGCGTACGCACCCTCATCATCGAGCGTGAACGCCATACCGATTGGGTGCAAGCCTTACCCGAAGTTGCAGGAGCTAAAGCATGAGGTGGGAGAGTTGGTCTGAGTTTTGGTACATGGGCGGCTACGGCTTGTATGTCTGGGGCAGCATGGGCATGACGGCTTTGTTGCTGTTGTTGGAAATTTGGCAAGCCCGTGTCGCCCATTTAAATACACTGGCTTTGGCACGCAGCGAACTTTTCATGGAGCAAGAATGACACTCAGTCCCCGACAAACCCGTTTTGCCTTGATTGCGGGCGGCGTGTTGGTGCTGGCCGCGGCAGCAGCCTTTGTGCTCAATGCGTTTCAAAACAATTTGGTGTTTTTCTTCACACCCACCCAAGTGTTGAATGGCGAAGCGCCCACCAACAAAATTTTTCGCATTGGCGGCTTGGTCAAAGTGGGCAGCGTACAACGCAACGGCACCGATGTGAGCTTTGTGGTGACCGATACCGCCCAAGACATTGCGGTGCGCTACAGTGGTTTGTTGCCCGATTTGTTCACAGAGGGCAAGGGCGTGGTGGCGCAAGGCCGTTTGGATGCCCAAGGCCTCTTGACCGCCAGCGAGGTGCTGGCCAAACACGACGAGAATTACATGCCCCCCGAGGCGCAACACGCCTTAGACAAAGCTGCGCAGGCCCGTGCCGCGCAATCGGTGAAACCTTGAAACCTTGAAAGCTGCCTGACTATGATTCCTGAACTCGGTCAATTTGCATTGGTGTTGTCGGTCGTCATGGCCTTTTTGCTGGGCACCGTCCCGTTGTTGGGTACCTTGCGTCACAAGGTGGTATGGCAATCCTTGGCTCGACCGGCAGCTTTGCTGCAATTCGTGTTGGTGTCTTTGGCGTTTGCTTGTTTAGCGTCTTCGTTTTTAAGCAACGACTTCTCGGTGAAGTATGTCGCCGAGCATTCCAATTCCTTGTTGCCCAAGCCCTACCAGTTTGCGGCTGTGTGGGGCGGCCACGAAGGTTCCTTGTTGTTATGGGTGCTGATGCTCAGCGGTTGGACGGCGGCGGTGGCGATTTTTTCTGCCAGCTTGCCTTTGGTTATGGTGGCGCGAGTACTGGGTGTCTTGGGCTTGGTGTCGGTGGGTTTTTTGATGTTCATCTTGACCACTTCCAATCCTTTTGATCGAATCTTTCCCATGCCGGCCGACGGGCGAGACCTCAACCCCTTGTTGCAAGACCCAGGCTTGGTGATTCACCCGCCCATGCTCTACATGGGCTATGTGGGCATGTCGGTGGCCTTTGCGTTTGCGATCGCCGCCTTGCTGTCAGGGCGACTCGATGCCGCATGGGCACGCTGGTCGCGCCCCTGGACAGTCATCGCTTGGGCATTTCTTACCTTTGGCATTGGTTTGGGCTCTTGGTGGGCGTACTACGAATTAGGTTGGGGCGGGTGGTGGTTTTGGGACCCGGTTGAAAACGCGTCCCTCATGCCGTGGTTGGTCGCTACCGCGCTGATTCATTCGCTGATGGTCACGGAAAAGCGCGGCAGTTTCAAAGCCTGGACCGTGCTCTTGGCTATTGCCGCTTTTTCCTTGTCCTTGCTGGGTACCTTTTTGGTTCGTTCAGGCGTGCTCACCTCGGTGCATGCCTTTGCCTCCGACCCGTCGCGCGGTGTTTTTATTCTGATTTTTTTGGCCATCGTGGTGGGCGCGTCTCTTACCTTGTTTGCTTGGCGCGCACCTGCGGTCACCTTGGGCGGCAGCATGGGCTTGGTCTCGCGGGAATCCTTTCTTTTGCTCAACAGCGTGCTGTTGGTGGTGGCTACCGGTGCGGTGTTGTTGGGCACCCTTTACCCCCTCGTCATTGATGCGCTGAATTTAGGCAAATTGTCGGTGGGGCCACCGTATTTCAATTTGGTGTTTGCGCCGCTCATGGTGCCTTTGCTGTTTGTGTTGGTGCCGGGCACGGTGTCGCATTGGCGTGAAGCGCGTATGAGTGATGTTTTTTGGCGCCTGCGTTTTGTGGGCGCTGGGGCTGTGTTGCTGGCGCTGGTGTTGCCATTTGCCTTGGGCAGTTGGTCAGCCGGCACCATGCTGGGTATCTTTTTAGGCATGTGGGTGGCCTTGGGCAGCTTGCAGCATATGGTCGAGCGTTTACGCAAGCCCGGTCGCATAGGCGGCTCGTTTTGGGGCATGCACATGGCGCACTTTGGCATGGCGGTGTTGGTGCTGGGCATCACCGGCGTGAAGTCTTACGAGGTCGAGCGCGATGTGCGCATGGCTGTGGGCGACACCGTCACCATAGCGCCCTATACCTTTCGCTTGGTGGGTGTTGAAGAGGTGATGGGCCCCAATTACAAAGCCGTGCAAGCCAAGGTCGAGGTTTTGAAAAATGATCAGGTGATAGAAGTTTTGTCTCCGCAAAAGCGGCGTTATTTCTCTACCGCCATGCCCATGACTGAAGCCGCCATCGATTCGGGCCTGCTGCGAGACTTGTATGTGTCTTTGGGCGACCCTGTGGCGGGGGACACACCTTCTTGGAGCATGCGGGTGTATTACAAACCCTTTGTGCCGTGGATGTGGGCAGGGGTGCTGATCATGGTGTTTGGCGGCGTCTTGGCTGCCCTTGACCGGCGTTACCGCCGCAACACCAACCAACAATCGGTGCGCACGGCGGGCGAGGCTTTGTCTGGCACGGCATGAAAAAGACTTTGCTCCCGCTGGTTTTGTTTGCCGCCTTGGTGGCTTTCTTGGGTGTGGGTTTGATGCGCGACCCAAGCGAGATTCCCTCTCCTTTGGTGGGTAAACCGGCCCCTGCTTTCAGTTTGACAACCTTAAGCGGTGACAAGCCTTTCAGTCCCGCCGATATGTTGGGTCAAGTGTGGGTCTTCAATGTCTGGGCGACTTGGTGTGTGGCTTGTCGCGAAGAGCATCCTTTGCTGGTGCAGTTTTCCAAAAGCCAACGCGTTCCCATTGTTGGCTTGAGCTACAAAGAAATTCAAGCGGGCGACCAGGCGGCTGGCGCCCTGAGCGAGGAAGCCAAATTGCAGTTGGCCAGGCAGCGCAGTCTGAAGTTTTTAAAAATAGCCGGCGACCCGTACAAACTCTCGGTGATGGATTTGGATGGGCGTGTAGGCATCGACTACGGCGTGTATGGCGTGCCAGAAACCTACATCATCGACAAGCAAGGCATCATTCGCTATAAGCGTGTGGGGCCAGTCACGCCTGAAGTCTTGATCGAAACCATTCTTCCCTTGATCCAGCAACTGGACACTCCAGCATGAAACACCTTTTGATTGTTTGCTGCTTGGTTGCCATGTCAGGCTGGACCCATGCGGGCGAGGCTCAGCCCATGGCGCAAGACCCACAAGTTGAAGCCCGCTTGCTGGTGATTTCAGAAGAACTGCGTTGTTTGGTATGTCAAAACGAGGCCCTGTCTTCTTCGCACGCCGAGTTGGCCGAAGACTTGCGCCGCGAGGTGCGTAAACTCATTCGGGAAAATAAAACCGATGCTGAGATCAAAACCTATTTGGTTGAGCGCTACGGCGACTTTGTGCTTTACAAGCCGCCACTCAAACCGCTGACTTGGCCTTTGTGGTTTGGCCCCTTTATTTTGTTTGGCTTGGCCCTCGTTGGCCTGTGGCGTTATTTACGCTTGCGCAAGCAACTCCCTTCTTCCCGTCTTGACGCTACAGGGCGTGCGCAGGCGGAACAACTTTTGAAAGACTGAATGAACCCGGTGCTATGGTTTTTGGTGTGGGCGGCGCTCATGTGCATGGTGGTGGTGGCTGTCCTCGCTTGGAGTTTGCGCCGCGCCTCGCGTGCGGGTTTGACGGGCAGCGAACGTGACAGTGTGTTGTCTCAGGTGGCGGTCTACCGCGAGCATTTGTCTGAACTTCAGCATGAATTGGCCCAAGGCACATTGGACCAAGCCGGCTTTGATGCCTCTCACGAGGAATTAACCCAGCGCCTCTTGGAAGACACGCCGGCTAAAACCGCTTCGGCTACCCCTGCCACTGCTGCCGCTGCAGTGCTTCCTCCGCGCTGGAAAATTTTAGGGAGCAGTTTGGCTTTGGCTGTTCCGCTGCTGTCCTTTAGCTTGTACTTTATGGTGGGTACACCCTTGGGTATCGACCCTGTGCTGGCCAGCCAAGTGGGTGGCGACGAACAAATCTCTAGCGACAAGCTCCAAGCCATGGCCGATCAGCTGCGCCAACGCCTGACAGAGAACCCCAACAATGCCGAGGGCTGGGTAATGATGGGGCGCATAGAGCGGGCCTTGGGGAAGTATGACCCTGCGGACGAGGCGTTTAAAAAATCTCTCTTACTCGCTTCCAATGACGATGTGCGAATAGAGCGCGCCGAGGTGCTGGCGCAAAAAAACCAAGGTAATTTCGAGGGCGAGCCTTGGGAGATTATTCAAAGTGTTCTCAAAGCCGATCCCGCGCACGGCAATGCTTTGTTGCTCGCGGGCAGCGCCGCTTTTTCGCAAGCACAATTTCAAGACGCGTTGAAATACTGGGACAAGGTGCGTGGCTTGTTGCCCGCTTCCTCGCCCGACCTGCCGGCGCTGGTGGAGGCCATCAACAAGGCGCGTGAACGCTTGAACATGCCGCCGCTTGACCCCGATACCGTGGTGGCCCAAGCCCCACAAGCGCCAGTCCTGCCTGCCAAGCCCGCCAAGGGCAAGACCGCGCCAGGCGCCGAGCGCATCGCGGGGCGGGTCAGCCTTGACCCCAGTTTGGCCTCGCAGGTATCGTCCAAAGACACGGTGTTTATTTATGCCAATGCCGCCGATGGTCCACGCATGCCCTTGGCGATTGTGCGAACCACGGTAGACAAATTACCCTACGACTTTGTGCTGGACGACAGCATGGCGATGAACCCGCAAATGAAACTCTCGAGTATCAGCTCGGTGATGGTCAGAGCGCGTATTTCAAGAAGCGGCAACGCCATGGCGCAACCCGGAGACCTCGGGGTGAGCGCGGGCCCGATCAAGCCTGGCAGCAAAGAAAAGCTGACCTTGGTGATTGCACAGCCCTTAAGCAAGTAAGGGCGGCACGACCCAAAGGCGCATCAGCCCATTAATAAACCGTGGGTGCGTGCAAAGTGCAGGGTTTGGGTACGGCTTTTCACACCTAAGCGGCGGAACAAGCGCCACAAGTGCACCTTGACCGTGTGTTCGCTGATGCTGAGTTCAGCGGCGATATCGCGGTTGGACAAGCCGCGGTCCAGCATCAAAATAAGTTGCTTTTGGCGCTTAGAGAGTTTGATGTCGCCAATCACCACGGCTTCAGCATCCTCTTCTGCATCATCCGACTTCAGGATGTCTTGGATGGCTGCAGAAATTTCTGCGGTATCGGT
>CAMBXY010000041.1 GCA_945871945.1 Bordetella parapertussis | reverse complement strand
TTGGACAAGCCGCGGTCCAGCATCAAAATAAGTTGCTTTTGGCGCTTAGAGAGTTTGATGTCGCCAATCACCACGGCTTCAGCATCCTCTTCTGCATCATCCGACTTCAGGATGTCTTGGATGGCTGCAGAAATTTCTGCGGTATCGGTTGATTTTTCAATGTACAAATCGGCACCCGCTTCAAGGCAAGCGTCGCGGGCTTCGCCCGAGGGCATGGCCGACAACACCACCAAGGGAATTTCGGGGTACATTTTTTTCACATCCGAAATGGCCGTAGCGCCTTTGACGCCTGGCAGCAAGAGGTCGAGCACAAACAACTCGGGCTCGCCATTTTTAATGAGTGCTGCTTGCAGTTCGCTGAATTTTTCCAGCTCAACCACTTTAGATGCTGGGCGCAGGCGGCGCAGCAGCATGCCAATCATTTGGCGGACCATTGGGTGGTCATCAATGACATAAAGACTCATAAATATTCTCCGTTCTTTTCTTAGTAGTTCAGGCCCATGGCCTCGCGCACATCGCGCATGGTTTCTTGCGCTGTGACTCGTGCACGCTGTGTTCCAGCGTCTACGATATCACGAACAAGCCGAGGATTGGAAACAAAAGGTTCTGCGCGAGCCAACATGGGTTGTTGCTCAGCAATGATGGCGTCGATCACGGGTTGCTTACATTCTAGGCAACCAATGCCTGCGCGCACGCATTCGGTTTGCACCCAATCGCGGGTAGCGACCGGTGAATAAACCAAATGAAATTGCCAAACCGGACAGCGTTCGGGGTTGCCCGCGTCGCTGCGTTTGACTCTGGCCGGATCGGTGGGCATGCGCTTGACCTTGGTCTCTATGCTGGCCTTGTCTTCACGCATGGCAATGGTGTTGTTGTAGCTTTTGCTCATCTTCGCGCCATCCAAGCCTGGCAATTTACTGGCTTGGGTCAGCAAGGCATGGGGTTCGGTCAGCACCGCTTTGCCCGTTCCCTTGAAATAGCCTTCCAAGCGCTCGCGGTCATGTTCGTTGAGTTCAGGCGCGGTTTTCAAATAACCCAAGGCACCTTCCAAAGCCTTGGCGTCACCTGTTTCTTGAAACTGTTTACGTGATTTTTCAAAGCGTTTGACACTGTCTTTGGGTAACTTGGCCAAGCAGTCTTGCACCAAGGCGTCGAAATTGGGTTCACGACCGTAGAGATGGTTAAAGCGGCGTGCGGTTTCGCGGGTTAACTCAACATGGCTGGCCTGGTCTTCGCCCACCGGCACATGGCGGGCTTTGTAAATAAGAATGTCGGCGGCTTGCAGCAAGGGGTAGCCCAAAAAACCATAGGTGGTCAGGTCTTTGTCCTTGAGCTTTTCTTGCTGGTCTTTGTAGGTGGGAACGCGCTCGAGCCAACTCAAGGGGGTGCCCATGGCCAGCAAAGTGAACAATTCGGCGTGCTCAGGAATGCGGCTTTGCAAGAAGATGGTGCATTTTTGGGGGTCTAAACCGGCGGCCAGCCAGTCGATGACCATTTCATAGACGCTTTTCTCTATGACGTCGCGGCTTTCATAGTGGGTGGTCAAAGCATGCCAATCGGCGACGAAATAAAAACACTCCATTTCGGACTGCAGACGCACCCAGTTTTTTAAGGCGCCGTGGTAGTGGCCCAAATGAAGCGCACCCGTGGGGCGCATGCCTGAGAGTACGCGCTCGGTCATGGTGAAAGCTGAAGTAAAGAGGCCAAAGGCTCAAGCGTGAACTGAATCGCTTGGGTTGTGGCTTGCATGATGGGTCTCATCCAAAACGTGTTGACCGCACCCATCAGCACCAAGCCCATGACAATGAAAAAGCCGTAGCGCTCAATCTGCGAGAAACCCATGGCCAAACGCATGGGAAGCAAGCCCACCAAGATGCGACCGCCATCCAGCGGAGGCAAGGGAAACAGATTAAAGGCAAACATCACCAAATTGACCAGCACACCGGCTTGGGCCATGTCTAGGAAGAAGCGCTCTTGGCTGCCCATGCCCGAAAGCAGGTAAATCAGTACCGCCCAAGCAAAAGCTTGGAATAAATTGGCCGCTGGACCGGCCAAAGCCACCCAAATCATGTCGCGCTTGGGATGTCCAAGACGCGAAAAATTCACCGGAACTGGCTTGGCATAACCAAACAAAAACTGACCGGAAGTGGCGAAAAACAGCACCAAAGGCATGAGGACCGTGCCAATCAGGTCGATATGGGGAAAGGGATTGAGGGTCACGCGGCCCATTTGCCATGCGGTGTCGTCACCCAGCTGGCGAGCCGCATAACCATGGGCGGCCTCGTGCAGGGTAATGGCCAGCAGCACAGGAATGACATGCGTAGAGACTGTTTGTACTAATTCATTGAAATTCACAATTCCATTCTCTCATCATTTTTTGTCAATTTATTGGCTAAAAGTATGTGATATATATTTTTTTTTAACCCGTTTAGCACTTACATAAAATTGAAATACTACTATATATGTATTTTTATAAGCCTAAAAGTTCTAATTTCCCTAAACCTTGACGTAAAACTTCTGGCTCACCGCCCTCGCTCATGCCAGTTAAATCGACAACAGTGGTGGCTTGCAGGCTGCAAGCGCCCGCATCGATCACCGCAGCGACTTGGTGTTCGTAACGCTGGCGAATCAAGTCGGCGTCGTTCAGCGCTTGGGTTTCATCTTTGGGAATCAAGGTGGTGGCCAGCAAAGGCGATCCATGAATTTCCAGCAAAGCCAGCAAGGTCGGGTGGTCCGGCACCCGCAAACCAATGGTTTTGCGCTGCGGGTGGGCTACGCGGCGCGGCACTTCTTTGGTCGCCTCTAATATGAAGGTATATGCCCCGGGTGTGGCGGCTTTGAGCAAACGAAATTGACGGTTATCCACCTTGGCATACAAAGAGAGTTCGCGCAAATCGCGGCACAGCAAGGTCAGGTGGTGTTTGTCGTCGACGCCACGTATTTGGCGCAAGCGGTCAATTGCGGTCTTGTCATCTAGATGACAGACCAAGGCATAACTGGAGTCGGTGGGCACCGCCAGCACACCGCCTTGGGTGAGCAATGCTGCAGCTTGCTTGAGCAAACGGACTTGTGGATTGTCCGGATGGACTTGAAACCATTGCGCCATGGGAAACCATTTCGCTTATTGAATGCGGTGGGTCAGCAGTTCCCATACCGGTGTCAGGTTTCCGGGCAACCATGGCAGCGCACCTAAATCGGTACGGCTTTCTTCTGGGCTGTGAAAGTCGCTGCCCCTTGACGCAGCCAAACCAAACTCGCGGGCCATGTCGGCGTATTGAATAGCTTCAGCGGCTGAGTGGCTGCCGGTGACCACTTCGACCGCTTGACCACCGTGGCGTTTGAATTCGGAGAACAGCGCGTATTCCTCGGTGGGCGTGAAGCCGTAGCGGGCAGGATGGGCAATCACGGCGACGCCTTGGCATTCGCGAATCCAACTCACCGCGTTGCCCAGACCTGCCCAGCGGTGTTCCACATAGCCCGGTTTGCCCTCTGTAAGAAAGCGGCGAAAAACTTCGTAGGTGTCGGCGCAAACACCGGTTTCAACCAAGTAACGGGCAAAGTGGGTACGGGAAATTAAGTCGGGGTTGCCCGCATAGGTGAGCGCACCTTCAAAGCTGCCGTGTATGCCCACCTTGGCCAAACCAGCGGCCATGTCCAAGGCGCGGTCGTGGCGACCGCCTCGGGTGGAGCGCAAGCCTTCTTGCATACGGGGGTCTTGCGGGTCAAAGCCCAGACCCACAATGTGTACCGTGCGACCGGCAAAAGACACCGATATTTCGGTGCCATGCAAATAGCCCATACCCAGCGCTTGGGCGGCAGCGCAGGCACGCGCTTGACCGCCAATTTCGTCATGGTCGGTGAGTGACCACAGCTCCACGCCATTGGCGTGTGCCCGTGCAGCCAGCGCCTCGGGCGTGAGCGTGCCGTCGGAGATGACAGAGTGGCAATGCAAATCGGCGTTCAGGATAGACACGTGTTAATTGTAGAAGGGCTGCATGGCTTCAATCTGTAACTGCACTTTGTCCATCCCTTGCCAGTGGTTGATGTCAAGCCGGTAGGCCAAGGTGACTTGCACAGGCAAACTTTGTGTTCGGCCAAACCAAATAGCGTCAACCACCTGTCCGTGCAGTTGCAACTTCAGCGACAAATGCTTCTCACCGACAATTTTTTGGCTCATCACATGCACCGTGTCTTGGAAAACAGGCGCAGCAAAACCCTGTCCCCATACTTGAGATTGCAACTCTTTCACTAGGTCGGGGCGCAAATACTGCTGCGCCAAGCTGCCGTCAGTTGACAACGTTTGTGCCAAAGTGGCTGCATCCAACCACTCAGAGGCGATGTCTTGCAAGGCCATCTCAAACAGCGCCAAGTCGTCTTCAAGCAAAGTACAACCCGCAGCCATGGCGTGACCACCAAAGCGCAGCAATAAATTCGGATGGCGTTTGGCTATAGCGTCCAAGGCGTCGCGCAAATGAAAACCAGCAATAGAGCGACCCGAGCCTTTGAGTACCGCTTGCCCCTGGGACTGACTGCTGGCAAACACAAAACACGGGCGGTAATGCAAGTCTTTCAAACGCCCCGCGATGATGCCCACCACGCCCTCGTGGAAATCTTCATCGAACACGCACAAAGCTGCAGGCGTCTCCTCTTCTTGGTCCATCAAAGACTCGGCCAACAGCAATGCTTGCTCGCGCATATCGCCTTCAAGGCTTCTGCGCTCGCGGTTGATGGCGTCGAGTTGGCTGGCCAAGCGAGAAGCGAGTTCGGCGTCGTCGGTGCGCAAGCATTCAATGCCCAAGCTCATGTCAGACAAACGACCAGCGGCGTTGATGCGCGGGCCAATAGCAAAACCCATGTCTTGGCTGCTGGCTTGCGCGGGGTCACGCCCAGCCACTTTGAACAAGGCTGCCAATCCCGCAGGCATATGGCCACGGCGCATGCGCAACAAGCCTTGGGAGACCAAGCGCCGATTGTTGGCGTCGAGTAACACCACATCGGCCAGCGTCCCCAAGGCCACCAAAGGCAGCAAGCTGTCGAGTTTGGGCTCGCTGTCTGGGCCAAAAATGCCGCGTTCGCGCATCAGTGCTCGCAAGGCCAGCAAGACATAAAACATCACACCGACCCCCGCCATGCTTTTGCTCTCAAAACTGCAAGCCGGTTGATTGGGGTTGACCAAAGCGTCAGGCGTGGGCAGTTCGCTGCCTGGCAAATGGTGGTCGGTGATCAGCACTTGCATGCCCAATCGATGGGCTTCTTGCACGCCGCTCACGCTGGCAATGCCGTTGTCGACAGTGATCAATACCTGCGCGCCGCTGGCGTGAACACGCTTGGCAATCTCAGGGGTCAAGCCATAGCCATCGACCACGCGGTCTGGCACGATGAAGCTCAGGTGTTGTGCGCCTAAAAGTGCCAAACCCCGCAAGGCCACCGCGCAGGCGGTGGCACCGTCACAGTCGTAATCGGCCACGACGCAAATGCGCAGCTGTTGAACGATGGCGCTGGCCAACAAGCTGGCAGCCGCGTCTGTGCCTTTGAGACCTGAGGGGGGCAGCAGCAACCGCAATTCGGTTTGCAGTTGTTGTGCATCATGGACCCCACGTGCTGCATACAAGCGTGCCAGCAAGGGATGGACACCGCTTTGCTCCAGCGCCCAAACACTGCGCGGCGGTACATCACGCACCTGAAGTTTCATTGCAACACCTCTGACAGCGTAGGCCGTCGCCACCAAGCTTGAAGCTGATGCACCCAACCTGAAGCAGGGGCTTGCAAAAGAACACTGCGAGAGGGCTCGCAGAGCAGCACCGGTTCTTGCCGCCGCAAAGCTGGCACGATGAGGTCGTGCAGCACCGCGTTGAAAGCGGGAATAAAAACATCGGGTGTTTGGCTTAACCATGCCTCGCGCAAGTCGTCGTTCAACACGACGGCGGGCTTGGCGCTGGCATGGGGGTCTTTGGCTAAGTCGCCGGTGCCGCTGAACCAAACAGAATTCAAAGCAATGTCTCGGCTGTCGTTGACGGCATGCGTATAAAACAGCATTTGTATTTCGTTTTGTAAGCGGCGCAGTTGCCGCTGAACCGGGTTTTGCTCGGCAATGCTGTCGTGTTCAAACCAAGGGTCTATGCGCTGGCCGTTGACCCGGTCTAAAGAGACGGTTGGCAAGTGTTTGAACAAAGGGGAGTGGGCCAACCAGCGACCAGGCTGCCAAGCATGTAAATGGATGCCGTCTTGCGCCAAAAACGTTTGCAGGGCCAACAGCAAAGCATCCGATTCGTCTGGGGTGATGGGCTTGGGAACCGTTAAATTTACCTGACCTTGGCTGATGTGCCAGTTCACCGCGTCAATGAAAGCCCACCCGTGATCAGCCGGGCATGGCAAACCTTGGGACAGTGCGGCGCCAGCGGCCAGTGGCACCAGTCCATCAGCGACTTGCCAGCCCAAAGCTTGCGCCCAAGCCATTTCATGGCTGGCACTGTGCGCCGTTGCTGCCAGTGTCTTTCTTTCGTTCAGCTTGGCTTGGCGCAAGGGCATCAGTAATTCGGGGCTGCTCAATCTGTCAAACGCTTGCTGCCAATGCACACGATCGGGGTGATGAAGAGCTATTCCCAAGGGCAGGGCGAAAGCAACAATGGTCAAAGGCGCAGCAGCAGTCATAAAGGGGATTGTGCAAGATGCCACAATTGGTCTGCAATGAATCTTTCACACATGCCTTTTGAGTTACTGGTGGGTTGGCGCTATACCCGCGCCGGCCGTGCAGCCCGCCGCAACCGCTTTATCTCTTTCATTTCCTCGGTGTCCATGCTGGGCATCGCTTTAGGAGTGGCCGCCCTCATCATTGTTTTGAGCGTGATGAATGGCTTTCAAAAAGAGGTGCGCGACCGCATGCTCGGCGTGTTGTCGCATGTGGAAGTCTTGGCTTACACCAGCGCAGCGCTTGCGGATACGCCGGGCTTGCAAAACAAACTGGCCCTGCATTCGCAGGTGGTGGCCAGCGCCCCCTTTGTGTTGTCTCAGGGCTTATTGGCCCAAGGCGAGGACATGCGCGGCGCTGTGGTGCGTGGCATTGACCCAGCGCAAGAAGTGCTGGTGACCCAGGCCGTGGCGCAGATGCCGCGTGAGGTGCTAGAGCAATTGCAAGCGGGTGGCTTTGGTGTGGTGCTGGGCAGCGAATTGGCGCGTATCTTGGGTGTCAAGACAGGCGAGCACATCACCTTGGTCGCGCCCGGTGGGCAGGTCACGCCCGCGGGTGTGGTGCCGCGTTTGAAACAATTGACAGTGGTGGGCTTGCTTGACTCGGGTCACTATGAATACGATGCCTCATTGGCCTTGCTGCACATCGAGGATGCGCAACGCATCTTCAGGCTTGAAGGGCCCAACGGTATACGGGTGAAATTGAAAGACGCGCAACAAGCGCGGCAAGTGGCGGCCGAACTCTCACCTCTCTTGGGCGACGATGTGATGGTGCGCGATTGGACCCGCGCCAACCGCACTTGGTTTGCTGCTGTGCAAATCGAAAAGCGCATGATGTTCATCATCCTCACCCTCATCGTGGCGGTGGCGGCCTTTAACTTGGTCAGCACCTTGGTGATGACGGTCACCGACAAGCAAGCTGACATCGCCATCTTGCGCACCTTGGGTGCCAGCCCGTCCAGCATCATGGGAATTTTTGTAGTGCAAGGTGCGCTGGTTGGGGTGGTGGGAACCTTGTCGGGCTTGGCACTGGGGTTGTTGGTGGCCTTTAATATTGGCAGCATCGTGCCGGCCATCGAGCAGGCTTTGGGCGCGAGCTTTTTACCCAAGGACATTTACCTCATCAGCCGCATGCCCAGCGACCCGCAGTGGGCCGATATTGGCCCTGTGGTCATCATCGCCTTGGTGTTGGCCTTTATTGCCACGCTCTACCCCAGTTGGCGCGCCAGTCGCATCGACCCAGCTGAGGCGCTGCGCCATGAGTAAGCAGGTGTTGCAAGCCCAAGGGTTGGGCAGACGTTTTCACGAGGGTGTGATTGATGTCACCGTGCTGCATGACATCGATGTGCAAGTGCATGCGGGAGAAACGCTGGCAGTGGTGGGCACCTCGGGTTCGGGCAAAAGCACACTCTTGCACCTGCTAGGGGGCTTGGACACGCCCACCACCGGGCAGGTGCGTTTGCTCGACCAAGGTTTGCAGGGATTGAGCGCCACGGCTTTGGGACGATTGCGCAACCAGCATTTGGGCTTTGTCTACCAGTTCCACCATTTGTTGCCTGAGTTCACCGCCTTGGATAACGTCGCCATGCCACTGTGGATACGCCGCATGCCGCGTGAGCAAGCCGCCGTGCAAGCTGGGGCGATGTTGCAGGCCGTGGGTTTGGGCGAACGTGTGCACCACACACCCAGCGAGTTGTCGGGGGGCGAGCGCCAGCGGGTAGCGATTGCCCGCGCCTTGGTGACCCAACCAGCTTGTGTGCTGGCCGATGAACCCACGGGCAATTTAGACCGCGCCACAGCAGACCACGTGTTTGCGCTGATGTTGCAACTGGCCAAGCAACAAGGCACGGCTTTTGTGGTGGTCACCCATGACGAGCGTTTGGCCGCGCTGTGCGACCGGCAACTGCGCTTGGTGGCGGGGCGCTTGGTTTAGAAATTGGGGTCAGATTCCAATTAATTCGCTTTAGCCGCCCGCCATGGGGGCCCATTTTTCTGCTCTTTCGCTCAAAAAATGGCCCCCAGGCCGTGCGGCTCTGTAAATTGTGTAAATTGGGATCTGACCCCGATTAATAAATTGGGATCTGACCCCGATTAAAGAGCAACTTCAACCAACTTGCACCAACAACTGTTTTCCACAAGCTTGAACATATTTACGCAGGGTAGCTACAGAAGGGGAGTGCTTGCCGGTGGCTAAGGACCTTTCCAGCCTGGCGACCGCAGGTGCATGTGTGCCCATGCGCCTCGCCAGTTCTGCCTGCGAGAGTCCTGCGGCCATGCGGGCCTTGAGCAAAGCATCCAACAAATCTACTTCCTCGCGTTCGATCCGTTCGATCTCGGCTTTCACGCGGGGACGCCGCATCAGGGTATTTACAACTTGCTCATGGGTTTTCATGTTTGACTTTCTTCATACGCATCATTGCCACAGCCAATTCGTTTGACGGTGTCTTTTTGGTTTTCTTGACAAAGCTGTGCAGCATGACAATTCGGCGTCCTATCAAGGTGCAGTAAAAAACCCTTGCAATCCCTTCAGCACCTTTGAGTCGCAATTCAAACAAACTTTGGCCCATGGCTTTTGTATGGGGTTCGCCTAAGTGCGGTCCAACTGCCACCATGCGCCGCGTCAGCACCACATAGCGCGCAGCTAAAGTGTCTGGCAAAGCGAGAATTTCTTGTTGCACTTCGTGACTGAAATATTGGATGACATAGTCCATGCGTATATTAACAAATTTGTTATTGACCAGATCAAGGCAAGCCAGTGTGTTGGGAATCAGGGGTTTGAGGTTGTGCGCTGTGCACCAATTAAAGGGTGAACCATTAACAGGACAATAGAGTTATGCCTTGGATAGACAGTCACTGCCATCTTGACGCGCCTGAATTCGTCGCCGACCGCGATGCGGTGCGCCAAGCCGCACGGCTAGCGGGTGTGGGTACTTGCGTTATCCCAGCAGTGGAGGCAGCAAACTTTGACACTGTGCGCCAACTCGCCCACCAGCACGGTGATGTTTACGCCTTGGGTATCCATCCGCTGTTCACGCCGCAGGCCAGTGAGGCCGACCTGCAAACTCTGAATGACGCCTTGCAACAGCACCGAGCCGACCCTCGTTTGGTGGCCGTGGGTGAAATCGGCTTGGACGGTTTTGTGCCAGGCTTGGACATGGCACGGCAACAGCTTTTTTACCAAGCGCAACTCAAGTTGGCTAAGCAATACGATTTGCCGGTCATCATGCATGTGCGGCGCAGCGCCGATTTGCTACTCAAAGGTTTGCGCAAAACGCCTGTCAAGGGCGGCATCGCGCACGCCTTCAATGGCAGCTTGCAGCAAGCCCAGCAGTTCATCGCCATGGGCTTCAAGCTGGGTTTTGGTGGCGCACTCACCTTCGAACGCGCCCATCAACTGCGAATGCTCGCCACCCAATTGCCTCTAGAGGCCTTGGTGCTCGAGACCGACTCACCCGACATTCCGCCGCATTGGTTGTATGTGACCGCCGAAGACCGCGCAAAGGGCTTATCCCAAGGGCGCAACACACCCGACCAAATTCCGCGCATCGCGCAAGTGCTGGCAGAGTTACGCGGCATCAGCGTGGAAGAAGTACAGCTTGCCACCACCGCTAATGTGCTTGAGGTGCTGGGTATCGTTGCGCCTTGAAGTCACACGTGAGCCGCCCGCCATGGGGACGCATTTTGCTGCTCTCTCGCTCACAAAATGGTCCCCATGCCGGGCGGCTCGCAACTGAGTTTTCGGCACAATGACGAGCGGCGACAATCCCTGCATGGTCAGCAAGCAAACCCTTCCGCAAGTAAATATCTCCGAGCACGGCAAGCTGCGTTATTTGCATTTGGGCTCGCAGTGGGTGCAAGGCTCTATGGACACCCGCAAACCCAACGCCATCCATTTGGACTATGTGCAACGCATGCAGCAGACTTGCTCGTCTGCATCCGCATCGCCTTCGCCCGCTACTTCCTTAAACACTCCATTGACTGCGCAAACGTGAAAGTGAACGTGCTCGTTTAGGCTGGAGCCAAAGCGGTTGATGAATGCGACGGCGCCAATGTGCAAAGCTGCCTTGTCTGGGTTCTGAGCACCAGGGCTGTTGGTCTCTCACATTAACGTTGGGCCGCACTGTCACTTTTTTGCATAAAAGAGCCAG
>CAMBXY010000040.1 GCA_945871945.1 Bordetella parapertussis | reverse complement strand
CACACCATGATGATCAATGTCATGGAAAAACCCCTGCTCGATGTGGTCATGCGGCATGCAGAAGGCAATCAATCGCGCGCTGCTGTTTGGCTGGGTTTAAATCGCAACACGCTGCGCAAAAAGCTTACTGAACACAAACTTTTGTGATTACGCCTATGAGAGCCCTGATTTCCGTCTCAGACAAAACTGGCATTGTGGAGTTTGCGAAATCTTTGCATCAACTTGGCATAGAACTGATTTCTACCGGCGGTACCGCGCAATTGCTGAGTGCCCAAGGTTTGCCCGTTCTTGAGGTGGCAGAGCTCACGGGTTTTCCAGAGATGCTCGATGGCCGTGTCAAAACCTTGCACCCCATGGTGCACGCGGGATTGCTCGCCCGTCGCGAAGTTCCCTCGCATATGCAGGCTTTGAAAGACCACGGCATCAGCACCATCGATATCTTGGTGGTCAACCTCTATCCTTTTGAAGCCACAGTCGCCAACCCAGACTGCAGTTTGGAAGACGCCATAGAAAACATCGACATTGGCGGCCCTGCCATGGTGCGAAGTGCGGCCAAAAACTGGCAGCATATTGTTGTTATCACAGATGCCAGCCAACACGCCATGGTGTTGAATGAACTTGCGCAGCCGCAAGGCGTGACTGAATTGACGCGTTTTCAGTTGGCGGTCAGTGCGTTTAACCGTATCAGCAATTACGACGGCGCTATCAGCGACTATTTGTCTTCTCTTGATTTGTCTTCAGACAAACGCAGTGTGTTTCCCGGCCAAGCCAATGGACGTTTTGTCAAACTTCAAGACCTACGCTATGGGGAAAATCCGCATCAACTTGCCGCCTTTTACAGGGATGCGCATCCTGCGCCGGGTTCCTTGGTCACAGCCAAACAATTGCAAGGCAAGGAGTTGTCGTTTAACAATATTGCCGACGCGGATGCCGCATGGGAGTGCGTGAAAAGCTTTGACTCGCCCGCCTGCGTGATCGTCAAACACGCCAATCCTTGTGGAGTCGCCTTGGCTGAGGATGCCTTGGCAGCCTACAACAAGGCTTACCAAACCGACCCCACTTCTGCATTTGGCGGCATCATTGCTTTCAATTGTCCGGTCGATGTCTTGGCAGCAAAAGCCTTGGGCCAGCAATTCATGGAAGTCTTGATTGCACCTTCTTTCACTGGCGAGGCGCTTGAATTTTTGCAAACCAAAGCCAATGTCAGGGTCTTGCAAATCGCGCTGCCGCCGGGTGGCGCTGATGCTTGGTCACAAGGACACCACTTGATTGATGTCAAGCGAATTGGCTCGGGTTTGTTGATGCAAACCGCAGACAACCATCAACTGCGCCTAGAAGATATGCAAGTGGTGACCCAACGTCAGCCCAGTCCCGCACAACTGCAAGACCTGTTGTTTGCTTGGAAGGTGGCCAAATTTGTTAAGAGCAATGCCATCGTGTTTGCAGGCCTTGGCATGACCTTGGGCGTGGGTGCGGGGCAAATGAGTCGACTCGATTCAGCGCGAATAGCAGGCATCAAGGCGGGTCATGCCCAGTTATCGCTCAAAGACGCTGTGGTGGCCAGCGACGCTTTTTTCCCCTTCAGAGATGGCCTGGACGTGGTGGTGGATGAGGGCGCTTGCTGTGTGATTCAACCTGGGGGCTCTATGCGGGACGCCGAGGTTATTGCTGCAGCCGATGAGCGCGGTGTCGCCATGGTGTTCACAGGCGTGCGACATTTTCGACACTAAAGTATTTCCGTCTGCCATAATATTTAAGACATATTGTCTTATCAATTTTAATAAATTAAATACACAAGGAGTTGGTCATGCGCGCTATCAAGCAGGTTAAAAAACTCATAGAGAACAATCCCACCTCAAGATCAGGGCAAACTTTTTCCAAGCTCATACTTTCTTTGGAGTCTGAAATAGAGTTTTTGGTGAAAGATTTATACCAGTTGGATGCCCAAGAGTTTGATTTGGCTATGGAGGTTCTGAAAGACTGGCGTATTGATCGCTTCTATCTCGGCAAAGCCAAAGCATTTGATGCCGCTACCCATGCGCAGGATTTGTCTGCTGTTAAATAACCATTCTTTAAGCCGCCATACTGTATTCAGGGTGAAATTTTGTATTTCACTTGAAAGCTGATGCCACCATAAAGACTGTCTTGAACCGTTGGGATGATGGCGGTATTTAATCCCCAACGCTTGCCCTCGATACTGACCATGGGTATCAAGGAAGGAAACCAGCCACCTTGGTTGGCTCTGGGATAGCCATCAAAAATTCCCACCACAGCGCCTAGTTTGAACATATGCCACTGCCAAGGCATGACATAGACGCCAAGGTAATTGGAGTGTTGGTGGTCGCTGTTTTTAAAGCCTCCTGCCGTGAGAGCGTAGGTGTCATTTAAAGCCCACTCAATACCCAAGCCTGGGTTGGCATTTCGCAAGCCCTTGTCTTGATCGAAGTGAGAGGTGTAAAACCCCGCGTTAAGCCACACGGCTTTGGGTTGCATGGGGCTGGCAAAAGCTTGCTCGAATTCGCTGTTGGCTTGAGCTGTTGTGGCTGAAGCAAAAAGGCAAAGCAAAAGCCAGCCAAGTTTTTGATGACCGAGTTTCACAGCGTGGCAAACACTTCAGCGGCGGCTTGCACCGTGTCGGCGATGTCTTGTTCTGTGTGGGCCGCGCTCACAAAACCGGCTTCGTAAAGCGCTGGCGCGATGTACACACCGCGGTCTAGCAAACCATGAAACAGTTTGTTGAACATGGGGCTGTTGCTGGTCATCACCTTGGCATAGTTTTGCGGCAACTCGGGCAGCAAAAAGAAGCCAAACATACCGCCTTGGCAGTCGGCGCTGAATGGCACGCCTGCTTTGGCCGCTGCAGCCTTGAGGCCATCTACCAAACTTTGCGTGCGGGCTGACAAAGCGTCAAAAAATCCGGGCTTGGAAATTTCTTTCAAGGTAGCCAAGCCGCAAGCAGTGGCAACCGGGTTGCCGCTCAAGGTGCCGGCTTGGTAAACCGGCCCCAAAGGAGCGAGTTGCTCCATCACCGCGCGCTTGCCACCAAAAGCGGCCAGTGGCATGCCGCCACCAATCACCTTGCCCAGCACCGTGACGTCGGGCTCGAAACCTGGCAGGGATTGGGCGTAAACACTTTGGGCGCTGCCTAAGGCGACACGGCAACCGGTCATGACCTCGTCAAACACCAAGAGTGCGCCGTGTTGGCTGCACAACTCGCGGCAGCGCTTCATAAAGGGGACGCTGGCGCGAACCAAATTCATGTTGCCGGCGATAGGCTCGATCATTAAACAAGCCAGCTCATTGCCATGCAAGGCAAAGGCTTCTTCCAATTGGGCGATGTTGTTGAACTCGAGTACCAAGGTGTCTTTAACCACCTCGGGGGGCACACCGGCGCTGGTGGGGTTGCCAAAGGTAGCCAAGCCTGAGCCGGCTTTGACCAACAAAGCATCCGCATGGCCGTGGTAGCAACCTTCAAACTTAATAAACTTGGTGCGACCGGTGGCACCGCGCGCCAAGCGCAGCGCGCTCATGCCGGCTTCGGTGCCGGAGCTGACCAAGCGCACCATCTCCATGGAGGGCATGAGTTGAATCAAGGCTTCGACCAGTTCAATTTCTCGCTCGGTGGGCGCGCCGTAAGAAAAACCTTCGAGCACTGCTTTTTGCACCGCTTCGACCACCGCAGGGTGGCCATGACCCAAAATCATTGGGCCCCAAGAATTGATGTAATCGATGTAACGCTGGTCATTGGCGTCCCAAAAATAAGCACCTTGAGAGCGTTTAACAAAGCGCGGTGTGCCGCCTACAGCGCGAAATGCGCGCACGGGGGAATTGACGCCGCCAGGGATGACTTGGCGGGCACGGTCGAAAAGTATTTGGTTCAGATCGTTCATGGTCTAGAGAGTTAAAAAAATTAATGTCGGGTTTGATGGGCCGGTAAAGAAAAGTCCTCGGCTGTGGCCGCAGCGTCATCATCCTCAAATTCGCTGTTGTCATCGATGCTGTGTGCCCAAAACAAGCGGTCTGCAACCGCGTGTCCCATGCCAGGGCGAAAGCCCGCGTCTAAGCTGCCATCCAGGTAGCCCAAGGCTTCACCCGCAGCAGCCTCCAAATCATCTCCCATGGCAAGCAAGCCTGCCAAGGCTGCACTCAAGGTGTCGCCAGTTCCTGTGAAGACGGCATCGAAGCGCTCGATGGTTTCGCTGACCATCACATTCAAAGGCGTAGCCAAGGCATTTTCCAAATGCTGGCCGCCAGTTTGCGGCATGCCGGTGACAAAGGTGTAGGGCACACCTTTCTCGGCCGCCGCTTTGGCCAAATCTCTGGCACTGGGCGTTCGATCGCTGCCCCAATCGGGCAACAACCAACGCCACAGCGTGCTGTGGTTACCCACCAAAACCGTGGTCTGCGGCAGGACCAGTTCCATGAAAGCATCTTGGTAATCGTCAATGGGGTCGTCTTGCCACCAAGACAGACTTGGCATGTAAGCGACCACCGGCACATCTGCATAGTCGGCGCAGATTTCTGCCACTGTCGACAAAACATCGGGTGAACCACAAAAGCCAATCTTGATGACTTGAACAGCTATGTCTTCCAAGATGGTGCGCGCCTGCTCATCCACCGTCTCATCCTCCACAGTCGCATGGTCAAAAACCTCGGCCGTGTCGCGCACATAACTGCCAGTGCAGATGGCCAATACATGTGCGCCTACAGAAGACATGGCCAAAATATCTGCCGTCAAGCCGCCAGCGCCACTGGGGTCATTCGAGTTGAAACACAACACGCAAGGATGCGCCATTTCCGGAGATTGGCCTTCGTCGGGCAGGGGGGTGGGAGTGTTCATTTGCGATCTATAGAATCTGTTTCATTCTATGCCACCGCTTTAGCGGGATTTAATCGATTTATTTGAAAGATATGACTGTGAGCAAGACTTGGATGTGCTTAATTTGTGGATGGATTTATGACGAAGCTGCGGGTGCACCTGAGGAGGGAATTGCGGCTGGAACGCCTTGGGAGCAAGTGCCCATGAACTGGACCTGTCCTGAATGCGGTGCGCGTAAAGAAGATTTTGAAATGGTTCAAATCTAAAGCCGCTCACTGCAAGGGGTTTAGTCGGTTTTGGTTTTCACAACGCTGTAGCGCATCAGGGTCTTGAGCCTAGCCCCAGCATGGTCAACCATGGGCAGCGGATAACTTTCTCCCAGCTTGACGCCGGCGGCCTCTAGGACCAAAGGCTTGGCCAGCCATGGCGCATGAATCGCGTCGTTGGGCAAGGCTGCAAGTTGGGGAAGATAGCGTCGAATAAATTTACCCTGAGGATCAAATTTTTCACTTTGGCTGATGGGGTTAAAAATTCTGAAATAGGGTTGCGCATCGCAACCGCTGGAGCTGGCCCACTGCCAACCACCATTGTTGGCGGCCAAATCAAAGTCGATCAAATGCTCGGCGAAATACTTCTCGCCCCAGCGCCAGTCGATACCCAAATCCTTGACTAAAAAACTCGCGACAACCATGCGTAATCGATTGTGCATATAGCCGGTTTGGTTGATTTGAGCCATGGCTGCGTCAACCAAAGGGTAGCCCGTGCGTCCTTCGCACCAAGCTGCAAATAGCTGTTTGGCCGCTTTGCCCGACTCCCACACAATCGCGTCATAAGCCGGTTTGAAAGCTTGGGTCACAACCCGCGGGTGGTGGTGCAATATTTGGTGGTAAAAATCTCGCCAAATCAACTCGCCCAACCAAGTCTGCGCGCCCGCGTCTGACTTCATAGCCAAGGGATAAGCCAAGCGAGCCAAGCGCCGAACAGACACTGTGCCAAAGCGCAAATGCACGCTGAGGTAGCTGGGGCCTTTGACGCTGGGAAAGTCACGCGTTTGCTGATAGTCACTCATACGCTTGGCAAAATCATTGACCAAAACATCTGCGCCCGTGCTGCCAGGCTGAATATGCAGTGCTTGCCAATCTACCGACTCAAAACCAAGCTCTTCAAGGCTGGGCATGGTTTTGCGCAAGTGGGCAGGCATGCTTGCCAGTTGTCCTGAGCTGGGCGTGACTGTTTTTTCTTTTAAATCGGCAGGCGTTATTTTTTTCAGCCAATTATTTTTGTAAGGCGTGAAAACCCCATAAGGTTGGTTGTTTTGGGTGAGGATTTCACTGCGCTCGAAGACCACATGGTCTTTGAAGCTCACAAAGGCAATACCTTGGTTGGCCAGAGCGCCTTTCATCTCAGCGTCGCGCTGGAGGGCATAGGGCTCGTCATCATGGTTGGCAAATACCGCTTGAACCCCAAGGGCCTTGGCCAGCTCCACCAGACACGCCATGGGTTCGCCGTGACGGACCTCCAGCACCGCCTCGGACTGTGCCGACAGTGCACGAAGGTGTTGGTCTAAATCGATCAAACTGCTGTGAATAAAGGCTACCCGCCGGTCGTGGCGTGGCAGGGATTTGAGAATATGGTCGTCAAAAACAAATGTACAAAACACCTGTTTGCTTTGCAGCAATGCGTGGTGCAAGGCGGTATGGTCAGCTGAGCGTAAATCGCGTCTAAACCACATTAGCGATCGGTCAAAACGCTCGGATGGGGCAGGTTTCATCTTCAGCCTTAAAATAGTTTCATGACATTCGATTCTGCGCCTATCAACCTCACGCATCACTTTTTGATTGCCATGCCCGGTTTGATGGACGAATCATTCAGTCGCAGCGTAGTTTATATGTGTGAGCACAGCGACCGAGGCGCTTTGGGCTTGATTATCAACAAACCCAGCAACTTGAAAATGCTGGATCTTTTTGAAAAAGTAGAGCTCAATTTAGGCCGCACCGATTTGATAGAAATCCCCGTTTTTCAAGGCGGTCCTGTGCATACCGAGCGCGGCTTTGTGTTGCACGAGCCATTGTCTGATGCGCCTCATGGCAGCGACAGCAATGAGAGCGCTTACGCTTCTACTTTGTCCATCCCCGGTGGGTTAGAGATGACCACGTCCAAGGATGTGCTTGAGGCCTTGTCTACTGGTGCTGGTCCCAAACGTGTATTGATCACGCTGGGCTATTCGGCATGGGCACAAGGGCAGTTGGAGTCCGAGCTGGGAGAAAACAGTTGGCTGACTGTGCAAGCCGATCCGCAGGTGATTTTCGATACCCCTATCGAGCAGCGCTACGACCGCGCATTGGCGCTCTTGGGTTTGCAAGCGTGGATGCTCTCGCCTCAGGCTGGTCACGCATGAGTCTGGCGGTCCCCCAAGCCGCAGCAACCGAGTTGCAATCTTTTTTGGCTTTTGATTTTGGACAGCAACGCACTGGCGTGGCCTATGCCTCGCGAATGCTGGGACAGGCCCAACCGCAGGGCACGGTGCTGGGCGGGGGCGAAGCTCGTTGGGTAGCCATTGCCAAGCATATAGAGCAGTGGGAGCCCGAGGCCTTGGTGGTGGGTGTGCCTTATCACCCTGATGGTGCTGCGCATGAAAATACCTTGAAAGCACAAAAATTTGCCCGCCAACTGCGCGCTCGTTTTGGCTTAGCTGTTTTTGAAGTCGATGAACGCTACTCGACCACCGAAGCACGCAGCCAAGCTGCGGTGGATATAGATGCCGCATCTGCTTGCATCATCTTGGATCAATTTTTGCGAAGCCTGACCTCATGAACAACGCACTCTCAAGCCTGGATGCAGAAACTTTGTACCGCCAGCTCTTAGACGCATTGCAAGTCGCTCTTTCGCCCGAGGCGCATTTGGTGGGCATCACCACCGGCGGGGCTTGGCTGGCCGAACGCTTGCAGCATGACTTGCTAAGAAAAAATCCCTTGGGCGTGGTTTCTTCTTCTTTGCACAGAGATGATTTTTCCAAGCGCGGAATGGCTGGCAGTGTGGCCACCAAATTACCTTTTGAAGTTGAGGGCGCAGTGATTTGGCTGATTGACGATGTGCTTTTCACGGGGCGCACCATACGCGCTGTGGTGAATGAGTTGTTTGATTACGGTCGCCCGCAAGCCATTCATCTGGCGGTATTGGCAGACCGTGGCGGGCGAGAGTTGCCCATTCAGGCCGATGTGGCGGGTGTGCGCTTGAACCTGCCCCCCACACAGACCTTGCGCTTGACGCGTGACGATCAAGGCCAATTCGCGTTTTCATTGGAAGGCTAGCCCATGCTCTATAAGCGCAATCCCCAGCTGAATAAAAACGGTGAGCTCATCCATTTGTTGTCCACCGAGGGTTTGTCGCGTGACATGCTGATGCATATTTTGGATACCGCAACCCAGTTTGTGTCGGTCAGTGACCGCGATGTCAAAAAAGTTCCCCTGCTGCGCGGCAAGTCGGTGTTCAATCTTTTTTTCGAAAACAGCACGCGTACCCGCACCACTTTTGAAATTGCCGCCAAACGCCTCAGCGCCGATGTGTTCAATTTAGATATTGCCAGGTCATCTGCCAGCAAGGGCGAAACCTTGCTTGACACGGTTGCCAACCTGAGTGCGATGGCCGCCGATATTTTTGTGGTTCGCCACAGCGAATCGGGCGCGCCTTATTTGATTGCCCAACATGTGGCACCCCATGTGCACGTCATCAATGCAGGTGACGGGCGGCATGCCCATCCAACCCAAGGCTTGTTGGACGCCTACACCATTCGCCACTTTAAAAAAGATTTTTCAAATCTTCGCGTGGCCATTGTGGGCGATGTTTTGCACTCGCGGGTGGCGCGTTCAGACATACACGCTTTCACCACCTTGGGGTGTGCAGAAGTTAGGGTGGTGGGCCCGCGTACATTGATTCCCTCAGATCTTTCTCAGTTGGGCGTCAAAGTTTTCCACGACCTTGATGAAGGCATTCGTGACTGTGATGTGGTGATAGCTTTACGCTTGCAAAACGAACGCATGAGTGGTGCTTTGCTTCCCTCTAGTCAAGAGTATTTTAAAAATTTCGGCTTGACCACTTCGCGTTTGCAGGCGGCCAAACCTGACGCCATCGTGATGCACCCTGGGCCCATCAACCGAGGTGTTGAAATTGAATCGGCTGTGGTCGATGGGCCGCAAAGCGTGATTCTCAATCAGGTGACTTTTGGTATTGCGGTTCGCATGGCGGTCATGTCTATCGTCGCGGGGAATGATGCATGAAGATTTTGATTGAAAACGGCCATTTGATTGACCCTGCAAGTGGTTTCAATGCCATGGCAGATCTTGCTATTGCAGACACCAAGGTGGTCAGCATAGGGCAGGTCTCCTCTGACTTTCATCCCGATAGGCGAATCGACGCCAGCCATTGCTTGGTCATCCCCGGCTTGGTTGACGCCTGCGCACGCTTGGGTGAACCGGGGCATGCGCATGAGGGCATGCTGGAGAGCGAATTGGCCGCGGCAGTGGCCGGTGGAGTTACCAGCGTTGTTTGTATGCCCGACACCCAGCCCGTGCTCGATGAGCCAGGACTGGTGGACATGCTGAAGTTTCGCGCCGAACGCTTGCATTTGGCCAAAGTGTTTCCTTTGGGCGCATTAACCCGAGGTCTGTTGGGTGAAACTTTGAGTCCCATGGTTGAATTGACACAAGCCGGTTGCGTAGGCTTCACGCAAGCCGAGCACACTGTTCAAAACACCCAAGGTTTGCAGCGTGCTATGCAATATGCAGCCAGCTTTGGATTTTGTGTATGGCTGCGACCCCAAGACGGCTTTTTAGGCCAAGGTGTGGTGGCCAGTGGTGCATTGGCAACCCGCATGGGTTTGAGTGGCGTGTCCGTGGCTGCGGAGACGATTGCCCTGCATACCTTTATTGACCTCATGCGAATCACTGGCACACGTGTTCACATCAGCAAACTCTCTAGCGCCGCTGGCGTTGAGTTGGTGCGTGCTGCCAAAGCCGAAGGTTTGCCTCTCACCTGCGATGTCAGTATTCACAACTTGCATTTCACCGATGCCGATATGGGCTATTTTGATACCCGTGCGCGCTTAACCCCGCCTTTGCGTCAGCAAAGAGACCGTGAAGCCCTGCGTCAGGGCTTGGCCGATGGCACGATCGATGTATTGGTGTCCGACCACACACCGGTTGAAGGCGACGCCAAGGCTTTACCGTTTGCCCAAGCCGAACCCGGTGCCACGGCGTTGGAGCTTTTGCTTAGCGCCAGTTTAAAGTGGGCAGCTCAAAGCCATGTAGACATCACACGTGCGGTTGAAGTCATCACCAGCGCACCTGCGGCGCTGCTGGGGCAAGCCGGTTTAGGTCGTTTGCAAGTGGGTGGGTATGCTGATGTCTGCGTGCTAGACCCGCAAGCCAGTTGGCAAGTGTTGCCAGAAAACCTGCGCAGTCATTCCAAGCACACACCTTTTGCGTTTGACCTCAGCGGCAGCGAAATGATGGCTCAAGTGAAAGCCACGCTGGTCAATGGGCATGTGGCCTACCAAGCGCCCGATATGCTTTAAAGCAAGCTGTCAGCCCAAATATTTTGCGCCCAGTTCCAAGCGTAAGTGGCTTCCAAGGCATTCGCCTCAGCGGAAACGCCACCCGAGCCTGGCACGGTTTTGTAGGTTTTTTCATCCACATTGAATTGATGCACTGACGCCACGTGTATCACCATGTTGTCGCTGACATAGCTGTAGCAGGTGTTGGTGAGAAAGGGTGCAGGGTTAACTTCTAACCCACTCAGTTGTGCCACCACCGCAGCGGCGGCCACTTTGGCATGTGAATTGGCCATATGACCCGACTTGGGCATAGCGGGTGCCGCCAAAATAGCGTCGCCCAACACATGCACATCTTTGGCGGCCAAGGACTCGAAAGTTTGGTAGTTGATGCCGCACCATCGGGCATTGACTGTGGCCAAACCCGTTTGCATAGCGATAGCGCCGGCCCGCATATCGGGCAGCACATTGAGTACATTGGCACGCACGCTGTCTTGTGCATCAAACTTGAGGGTGTTGGTTTTCGCGTCGACCGCCACAACCTTGTGGTTGGGTCTGAATTCAATCATGTCTTTGTAATTGTCAGACCAGAATTTTTTAAACAGCGGGCCCTTGGAGGTGACATCGGGGTTGGCATCCAAAATCA
>CAMBXY010000039.1 GCA_945871945.1 Bordetella parapertussis | reverse complement strand
TGGTCAATGGGACAAAAAGCGCTTAGCGCCTTAGACAGGTTTTAAGCTTTCAGCCACTGCGCAAAATGCTGGTGGAGTTTTTTCACCTTGGGCGCAACCACAAAGGTGCAATAGCCTTGGTGTGGGTGGTTTTGAAAATAATTTTGGTGATAGTCCTCGGCAGGCCAATAGTGCTCTAGCGGCTTGACCTCGGTGACGATGGGGCTATCGAATTCACCAAGGCTGGTCACTTCCGAAATGAACTGCAAGACCGCCATATGGTCTGCGTCGTTGGACACATAGATGCCACTTCGGTACTGGGTACCCACATCATTGCCTTGACGGTTCAAGCTGGTGGGGTCGTGAATTTCGAAAAAAATAGTCAAAATATCCCGTAAGCCAATGATGCTGTCGTCGAACTGCAAGCGCACCACTTCGTTAAAGCCGGTCTGCCCCGTACAGACTTGTTCGTAGCTTGGGCGAGCGGGTCCCAGACCATTGCTGTAGCCCGACTCCACGCCCGTGACGCCGCGCACACACACATACACCGCTTCTGTGCACCAGAAACAGCCGCCGCCCAAGGTAATGATGGAATTTGCCATATCAACGATCTTAGCCACTGATGACAATTTTTTTCGAGGGTTTGCGCAAGGGCTGAAGTAACAAAGGGGCAATATGGTTATCCTTTAAGAATGTTTTCTTGGATAGGTCCTCTCAAACCACTGCTGTCAGCTCTGATGCTGCCCCCCGCCAGCCCCTTGCTGCTGATTTTCGCGGGTTTGCTGCTGCTGCGATTTTCAAAACGCTGGGCGCAAGCGGCCATGCTCAGCGGTGCATTGCTGCTGTGGGTGCTGTCTTGTTCGGCCAGCGCTTATGGCTTGAACCATCTTTTGCTGCGCAGCTATCCACCTATTGCCCCTACTGATTTGCAAAAAGTGCAAGCGATTGTGGTGCTGGGCGGTGGCGTAGAACTTTTTGCGCCTGAGTATGGTCAACCCATCCTCAGCCCGCTTGCCCACCAACGTTTGGTCTACGGCAGGTATTTGAAGACGCTTCACGATTTGCCGCTGGTTTTCAGCGGCGGCAAGGGCTGGGGTGCTTCCTCAGCGCAGACCCAAACCGAGGCGCAAGTGGCGGCTTTTATATTGCAGCGCGATTTCGGCATGAGTTTTTCTATCAGCGATGGTGAATCCCGCGACACACGGGAAAACGCACTTCGCTCTTACGCGCTTTTGTCCGCCCAAGGCATCACCCGCATTGCCTTGGTCACCCATGACTGGCATATGCAACGCAGCAAGATGCAGTTTGAGGCCGCTGGATTTCAGGTGCTGCCTGCCCCCATGGGCTATGTACAACCACCACTTCGCTGGGACACCGATTTTTTACCCTCAGCGGGCGGCTTAGAAAAAACGAGAATTGTTTTACACGAGTGGCTGGGTCGGTTACATTACTAACCAGTCAGTCATTAATATGCAAACCACCCCTTTTTTCACCGAAACATCCAGCACGCATAAGCGCGAACGCCGCAAAGAGGCGCGCCCTGGCGAGTTGCTCGATGCAGCGCTCAGTCTGTTTGTGAGCAAAGGTTTTTCTGCCACCAAAGTCGAAGATGTGGCCGCCAGCGCTGGCGTATCCAAGGGAACCTTGTTTCTTTATTTTTCCAGCAAAGAAGATTTGTTCAAAGCGGTGATACGCGCCAATTTGGCCGACCATTTTCCTGCTTGGAACCAAGAGTTTGAAGAATTTAAAGGCACAAGCCCCGATATGCTGCAGTACGCCATGCTCTCGTGGTGGCAGCGAATTGGCTCAACCGATGCCAGTGGCATCACCAAACTGGTGATGAGTGAGGCCAACAATTTTCCCGAAGTGGTGCAGTTTTATGACCAAGAAGTCATACGCCCAGGAAATGAGTTGTTTCAGCGCATCTTGCAACGCGGTATTGATCGCGGTGAGTTTGTGGTTTTCAATACCGAACAAGCGGTGCACAGTTTGGTCAGTGCAATTCTGTATGTGACCATGTGCAAGCATGCCTTGGCTTGCAACGCCTCACACAACACACTCAACCCAGAGACTTTTTTACGAAGTCATGTGGACTTCTTGGTTCAAGGTTGGCGCCAGCCTTGAGCCGGTAGTTTTATTTTTTTCGGAGCAGGCACAGATGAATTTCAAAATCAAAGGCTGGGGTGGCGTCATTTTGCTGTCTGCGGCCATGCTGGGCGGCGCCGCTTGGTATATGCGTGCTGCCGCACCGCCTGCAGCCCCAACGGTTGCAACACCTGTTGCACCTGCCGTGTTTGAAATCCCTGCCAGCGCCACCTTGCTCGCGGTAGAGCAGCGTTTGCTTCAAAACCTGCCTGTCTCTGGTACTCTCAAAGCGGTCAATACCGTGCTCATCAAGTCGCGCGTCGCCGGCGAAATCACCGAGTTGAAACTGCGCGAAGGTGACAGCGTCAAAGCCGGCCAAGTGGTCGCGCGCATAGACCCCAGCGAATACCAGCGCAGACTGCGCCAAGCCGAGCAGCAGGCTGAGGCAGCCAAAGCCCAAGTTGACATCGCCAAGCGCCAATACGACAACAACAAATCATTGGTGGACAAAGGTTTTATCTCTGTCACCGCGCTGGAAACTTCGCTGTCCAGCTTGGCCGGCGCAGAAGCCACCTACAAGGCCGCACTCGCTGGGGCTGATGTTTCCCGCAAAGTGCTCGATGACGCGGTACTTACCTCGCCCATCTCAGGTCAGGTCTCAGCCCGTTTGGCCCAGCCTGGCGAGCGTGTCGCCGTGGATGGACGCTTGCTTGAGTTGGTCGACATCAACAGCTTGGAACTTGAGGCCACACTGAGTCCTGCAGACTCCATTGATGTACGCATAGGCCAACAAGCCATGCTGCAAATTGAAGGCAGAACCCAAGCTGTGAGCGCCAAGGTGCAACGCATCAACCCGAATGTGCAGGCGGGCAGCCGCAGCGTGTTGGTGTATTTGCGCTTAGACAGCGTCGGCGGTTTGCGACAAGGTTTGTATGGTCAAGGTCAGCTGGCTTTAGGTCAACACACTGCCGTGGCCATTCCCCTTGACGCGGTTCGCACCGACAAGCCCGAGCCTTATGTGCAGGTCATTGAAAACCGCAAGGTGGTTCACCACCGTGTGAAAACCGGTTTGCGTGGCATGTTGCCCGGACAAACCGACACCACGGTTTGGGTCGAGGTCAGTGGCTTGCCCGCCCAGAGCCTGATTTTGCTAAGCAATGCAGGTGCGTTGCGCGAAGGTTTGGTTGTTCACACGTCAAGCAGCGCCCCCGTTACCCCCTCACCGGCTAAGCCCTAAGCCATGTGGTTCACCCAGGTCAGTCTGCGCAATCCGGTGTTTGCCACCATGATGATGCTCGCCTTGGTGGTGCTGGGACTGTTCAGCTACCAACGTCTCAAAATAGACCAGTTCCCCAATATCG
Organism: Bordetella parapertussis; assembly: GCA_945871945.1. Taxonomy (GTDB): domain Bacteria; phylum Pseudomonadota; class Gammaproteobacteria; order Burkholderiales; family Burkholderiaceae_C; genus Limnohabitans. Next base: position 7,606 of record CAMBXY010000039.1, on the reverse strand, counting down.
ATTTACCCGTGGTGGTGGTAACCACCGAATACCCTGGTGCTTCGCCCGAAATTATTGAAAGCGAAGTCAGTAAAAAAATTGAAGAAGCGGTGAACTCCATAGCCGGAATCAGCGCCCTCACCTCGCGCAGCTACGAAGGTATGTCGGTGGTGGTCATCGAATTTCAGCTTTACGTCAACGGCCGCAAAGCGGCTGACGATGTGCGTGAAAAAGTCTCCAATGTCCACCCTTTTTTACGCCCTGAAGTTAAAGAGTCGCGCATTCTGCGCTTTGACCCCACCAGTCGTCCGATTTGGTCGGTAGCAGTGTTGCCTGACAACAAGGCCACTGGATTGAGCCAGCCACTGAGCACGGTGGAGTTAACCAATTGGGCTGATCAGGTTTTTAAAAAACGTCTTGAAAATGTGCGCGGTGTGGGCTCGGTCGCCTTGGTGGGCGGCACCAAGCGAGAAATCAATCTCTACCTCAACCCGCAAGCCATGGAGTCATTGGGTGTCACCGCTGCCCAAGTGGTGGCGGCCGTCAGCAGCGAAAACCAAGACTTGCCTGTGGGCTCTGTGCGTTCCATACAGCAAGACCGCGTGGTCCAAGTGCAAGCGCGTATGAAACGCCCCGAAGATTTTGGCAACATCATCGTGGCCCGCAAAGGCGGCACTTACGTGCGATTGTCGCAAGTGGCCAAGGTCAACGATGGCGCGCAAGAGTTGGAAAACATGGCGCTGTACAACGGCGAGCGCACCTTGCTGCTGTCGGTGCAAAAAGCACAAGACGAAAACACCATCGATGTGGTTGATGGTTTGATTGAAACCATGGAAACCATGCGCCGCCAACTTCCACCTGGCGTGCGACTAGAGCCTATTTTTGATGGCTCGCGCCCCATCCGTGTGGCGGTCAACAACGTTAAAAAAACCCTGATTGAAGGTGCCTTGCTCACGATACTGATTGTGTTTTTGTTTCTCAACTCGTGGCGCTCGACCATCATCACCGGACTGGCGCTGCCGATTGCGGTGATCGGTACGTTTTTGTTCATGAGCCTGTTTGGCTTCACCATCAATATGATGACGCTCATGGCCTTATCGCTGTGCATTGGCTTGCTGATAGATGACGCCATCGTGGTGCGAGAAAACATTGTTCGCCATGTGCAGATGGGCAAGAACGCCTTTACTGCATCCATGGAAGGAACCAAAGAAATTGGGCTCGCGGTGCTGGCCACGACCTTCTCTATCGTTGCGGTTTTTTTGCCGATTGGCTTCATGGAAGGCGTGATTGGCAAGTTCTTCCACGAGTTTGGCTTAACCATTGTGGTGGCGGTTGTTATCTCTATGTTTGTCAGCTTCACCCTAGACCCCATGCTGTCGAGCATTTGGCATGACCCGAGCATCCACATTCAAGGCCAAGCCGACAAACCGCGCAACTGGTATGACAACTCCATTGGCCGCGTCACCGGCTGGTTTGAGAGCACCACCGAGCGCTTGAGCCGCATTTATCAGCGTCTATTGGCTTGGGCTTTGCAGCACAAGTTAAAAACTGTTTTGGCCGCTTTGGGTATTTTCGTTGGCAGCATTTTCATGGTGCCGCTCTTGGGCACCGAGTTTGTGCCCAAGTCTGATTACTCTGAAGCCACTGTGACTTTTTATGTGCCGGTGGGCTCTTCTTTGGAGGTCACCGAGCGCAAAGCCAAAGAGGTAGAAAACTTACTTCGCGGCTTGCCCGAAGTGCGTTATACCTTGACCACCATCAACACCGGCAACGCGAACGGCAAGATTTACGCGAATGTGTATTTCCGCTTGGTTGATCGCGGCATGCGTGTTCGCAGCCTCAACATCATCACCCCCGATATTCGCCAACGCTTGACGCAACTCTCTGGCATCACAGTCACCCATGTAGGGCAACTCGATAGCGTCAGTGGTGCCAAGCAAGTCGAGTTCTTTCTTCTAGGCGCTGACCAAGTCGAGCTTGAGCGCTTGGCGGCGCAAGTCATGACCAAGTTACAAAATGTCAACGGCTTTGTGGATATCGAGTCCAGTGTTAAACCCAACAAGCCCACGATTGATATCGCCATCAAGCGTGAAGCTGCCTCTGAGTTTGGTTTGGGTGCGAGCAGCATTGCTGAACAACTGCGCACCTTGGTCGCCGGTCAAAACATTGGTGTGTGGCGCGCCAGCAATGACCAAACCTATGATGTGGTGGTGCGCCTCTCACCCGACGCACGCACCACGCCACAAGACTTGGAACGCCTGCCGTTTAACCTGCCCCCTGCAGCCGATGGCAGCACCCGCACCGTCAGGCTCAACCAAGTCGCTCAGGTAAGCGAGGGCATAGGCCCCAACCAAATCAACCGCCGCGAACTCTCGCGTGAAGTGTCCTTCAGTGGCAATGCCTATGGGCGCGCCAGTGGCGATGTGTCCAAAGAAATCCAGTCCATCATGGCAGGCATACAACTGCCCGATGGCTATCGCTATCAGTTTGGCGGCTCGACTAAGAGTATGAAAGAGTCCTTCGCTTATGCGATTTCCGCGCTGGCGATGGCGATAGTTTTTATTTACATGATTTTGGCCAGCCAGTTCAAAAGCTTTTTACAACCGCTGGCCTTGATGACCGCGCTGCCGTTGACATTGATTGGCGTGGTGTTGGCGCTGATGCTGTTTCAGTCCACCTTGTCATTGTTCTCGATCATTGGGGTGATCATGCTGATGGGCTTGGTCACCAAGAATGCGATTTTGTTGCTCGACTTTGCCATCCGCGCCCGCGAGGGTTTAGACAACGGTGACGGCACGCACCAAGCCCCCTTAGGTCGCACCGAGGCCTTGCTGATGGCGGCCAAAGTTCGGCTGCGTCCTATTTTGATGACCACCTTGGCCATGATTTTTGGCATGATGCCGCTGGCCTTGTCCACCAGCGAAGGCGCCGAGCAACGCGCGCCCTTGGGGCAGGCGGTTATTGGTGGCGTCATCACTTCTTCGCTGCTGACTTTGGTGGTGGTGCCAGTGGTTTATTGTTATTTGGATGATCTGACTCAATGGCTCAAACGCTTGTGGGGCATTTCCACCGACAAAGAGCGTCACCATGCTGGTTAAAATTTCCCTTATAACTTCTTTCTTTTACGATATATGAACACACAACTTGCCCGCTTCAATATGGTTGAGCAGCAAATCCGCCCATGGAGCGTGCTCAACCTGGGTGTGCTGGAGCAACTGTCCCAGTTAGACCGCAGTCTGTTTGTGCCTCAGGCCTACCAAGAAGTGGCTTACAGCGATACCGAGATTCCCCTTTTGCATGCAGAGTTCATGCTCGCGCCTCGGGTGGCCGCCCGCTTGGCGCAAGACTTGTTATTGCAAGCCAGCGATACGGTGCTTGAAATCGGTACCGGCAGTGGCTACCTCTCGGCCTTATTGGCAAGCTTGACTTCTAAAGTGTTAAGTCTTGAATGCCACGCAGATTTATTGGCGCAGGCGCAAACCCAATTGCAGCATGCAGGTTGTCGCAATGTTGAACTGCGCCAAAGCACCGGCGTGCCGCAAGACCTGAGTCCCGTCGACGCCATTGTGCTCACAGGCTCTGTCGCCCAAGTTCCCGAAGAACTGCTCAAACTGCTCAAACCCGGTGGTCGTCTGATCGCGGTGGTGGGGGAAGAACCTATGATGCATGTCACCCGCTTTACGCGTGGCAGCCATGGCGATATTCATTCGCAGGTTTTGTGGGATGTGGTTCTGCCACGCTTGCACGGCTTTGCGCAAGCCCCTGCTTTTCAATTTTGATTCGCCCACCCCAAAGGAAGACCATGCGTTCTTTTCGACCCCTGCCCCTTATCTCGGCCATGGCTATGGCTTTTTGCGGCATGGCCCAGGGTCAAAGTTTGCTCGAACTCTATGACGCAGCGCGTGGCTTTGATGCCAGCTACCAATCGGTGCAAGCGCAGTTTGAAGCCACTCGATTGAAATCAGCCCAAGCCCAAGCTAAGCTTGGCCCAACCGGCAGTTTGAGTGTGAATGTTTCTAAAAATAACTTAAATTACGATCCCGTGAAAACTTCGGTTCTCAACCCTGGCTTTACCCGCTTTTACGGTGCCAACACTGCCACAGTGGTAGGTTCACAACCCTTGTACCGCCCTAGCGATAAAGCTGAAGTCGCCCAAAGCAGTTTGCAAATGCAAGTGGTAAAAGAACAGCTTGCTGCAGCCGAACAAGACCTGATGGTGCGTGTCAGCCAAGCGTATTTTGAAGTCTTGGCGTCGCTTGACACTTTGGCATTTGTGCAAGCCCAAAAAGCCGCTGTGGCTGAACAACTGGCTTCGGCTAAGCGCAATTTTGAAGTGGGCACCGCCACCATCACCGACACCCGCGAAGCCCAAGCGGGTTTTGACTTGGTGACAGCACAGGAAATCGGCGCGCAAAATGATTTGCGGGTGAAGAAATTGGCGCTGGACCAAGTCGTTGGCAAAAGTGCTACCCAACCTAAGCCTATGGCTGTTCAAGCGGAACCCGCCCCCCTCAGTCCTGACCAAGTAGAAGAGTGGGTCAGTATGAGTGCAGACAAAAACCCCAGCTTGCGCCAAGCCGCCATCGGCTTGAAAGTCACTGAACTTGAAACCCAAAAAGCCAAAGCCGCCTTGAAACCCACCGTAGACATGCAGCTTAGCCACACCTTAAGTAACAATACAAATGGATCTGCTGCTTCAAGCAGCGGTCTCACCTCCAACCTCACGACAGGTGCATTGGTTCTCTCTTGGCCTTTCTACACCGGCAACGCTTTGGACAACCGCGTTCGCGAAACTTTGTCATTGACGCAAAAAGCCCAAGCCGACCTAGACGCCGCCACCCGCACCGTGGCCCAAAACACCCGCAGTGCTTTCTTTGGCGTGATGTCAGGCGTGAGCCAAGTCAAGGCCCTGCAAGCCGCGGTAGAGTCCAGCAAAGTAGCCCTTGAGGCCAATCAGCTTGGCTACACGGTGGGCGTTCGCATCAATATGAATGTATTGGATGCACAAAGCAAATTGTTTGACACCCGGGCCAAACTGGCCAAAGCCCGCTATGAGGTTTTAATGGGCCATTTGCGATTAAGACAAGTCAGCGGCACTTTACAGCTGCAAGACCTGCAAGGCATCAACAACCTGCTGCAACCTTGAGTGTGGCTTGCTTGAAGGCGAATAAATATTTCACCCCCATAGGGCCGGCTTGAATTTCAAAATTACTGACTTTGCTGATGAAGAACAGCTCACCCGTTAAATAGGTGTTCACTGCATCTTCAGACTTCACCAGCAAATCGCCCTCTAAAACAAGGCCGAAAATTTCTTGCCTGTTGGTGGATTTGGGACCAGCGTACATGGGCTCCAACTCACCTAAAACAGGTGACACAAACCCTTGCTCTTGAAGATGTTGTTTGAACTGCCTTAAGCGCGGTCCTAATATTGAATTGGCTGTATTTAGTGTCTCAGTCATTTGAGGCAAGCTTGCCATAAAAATATGTTTGCTTGATGACAGCCCAGGTCATCAAAGTCCACATCATGATGCATTACTATCTGAAACCAATTTTTCAGAGGTACGGGGTATGCGACTGGCGCTGTCAATAAAGAGGCTGTTTCAATTCAGCCTAGCCTTGCTTCTTGTGTGCATGACGCTTGGCCTAGGGGGTAACGCGTATGCCACCAAGTACAGCGACATTCTTTTAGACATTGTGCAAAATTGCACAGAACCGCCATCAGCGAACTACTGTCAAAAATGCCGTGCACCGGTTGCCAGTGCACTGTGTGGCAACGAAAACTCATGTCAAAAAACAACTGAGATCTGGTCCAGCAACGAGGCTTTTGTTGCCATCAGAGACATCAAAATGTGCAGCTGTCCCGCTGATTTTGTTCATGGTTTGGTGCTGCCCAAACAGACCATCACCGGTGTTGAAGACCCGCTCAGGCCGGATGCGATTTGGCCCTACGCATGGGACGTCGCCAGCACGCGCATAGAACCCGAATCGATTGCGTTGGTCATCAACCCCCAAAATTTCCGCTCGCAAAACCAGATGCACATCCATTTAGTCAAATTAAAGCCGCAGGCCAGACAGGCGCTTCAAAAATTGCGTATTTACCAAGTGGAGAATTTGCTGCAGGTGTGGGATGCAGCCAAGCAATCCGCCCAAGAGCAGAAGTTAGAAGACTATGGCGTTCTTGTCACGCGCAATGCATCAGGCACATTCAATGTGGTGCTGACGATTGAAAGCCCAGGCAAGACTTACACCGAGTATGTTTGCGATCGCCCCTAGCTGTCATCAAATTTTCACGCAATTTTTTTAGGATGGATTACCACTAGTTAAGAAATTCAGAGATGTTTAATCAAGTATCGAGAGCACTGACTACTTTAAGCCTCCTTATTCCTCTTGGCGTTTGCGCTCAGCCCACCCCCAGCGATTCTTATGTTCAGTTAGGTCCCAGACCCTTTTTTCTGGTGTCACAAATGAGTGACTCCCCCTTGAAGCAAAAACTACAAAGCTGCAGCAACGGGCCGTTCAAAAAATCAAACTTCTCCATCGGTCACCGTGGTGCTGCACTGATGTTCCCAGAGCACACGCTGGAATCCTATGAAGCTGCGGCACGCATGGGCGCAGGCGTGATTGAATGCGATGTCACGTTCACCAAAGACAAGCAACTCGTTTGCCGTCATGCGCAAAATGATCTGCACACCTCCACCAATATATTGCTAACCCCTTTGGCCAGCAAATGCACACAAGCTTTCAAGCCTTTCAACGCCGAAACAAAAACCCCCGCGTCAGCCGAATGCCGAACAAGTGATATCACTTTGGCAGAATTTAAATCCTTGCGCGGCAAGATGGATGGGTTCAACCCCAAGGCCCTCACACCACAAGAGTATGCGGCTGGCACCCCCACTTGGCGCACCGACCTGTACGCAGGCCCCAGCAGCGGCACATTGATGAGCCACCAAGAAAGCATCGCCTTATTTAAGCGACTGGGCGTCAAGATGACACCTGAGCTCAAAGAAGCCATTGTCGCCATGCCGTTTGAAGGATTCAGCCAGCAAGACTATGCACAAAAAATGCTGGATGAATACAAGGCGGCTGGGGTCAACCCACAAGATGTATTTGCGCAATCATTTCATTCAGCCGATATTTTTTACTGGATCAAAAATGAGCCCGCATTCGCCAAGCAAGTCGTTTTTTTGGATGCAGCAGAAACCGTCAATGACCTTCCCTCTTTAAAGACGCTCAAAGACTACAAAGCTAAAGGCGTCACCATTGTGGCGCCACCGATATTTGCGTTGCTAAGTTTGCAGAACGGGAAATGGGTCCCGTCTGCGTATGCCAAAGACGTCAAAAGTACAGGCCTTGACATCATCACATGGTCGCTCGAGCGTTCTGGTGTGATGGCACAAGACAAAGGCGGCTGGTATTACCAATCCGTCACAAAAGGCATACATCATGAAGGTGCTATTTTGGAAGCCTTGGATGTTTTGGCCAAAGACGTTGGCATTCGGGGTATTTTTTCCGATTGGCCAGCCACCACCACTTTTTACGCAAACTGTATGGGACTCAAGTGAAATATTTTTCAAAAGCTTTTTTTTTCATGGCTTCACTTTTGACGCCCGTGATGCCCCTTTTTCTT
>CAMBXY010000038.1 GCA_945871945.1 Bordetella parapertussis | reverse complement strand
TTTATAGCATGCTAAAAATTTTCTCAACTGCTGTATGGTGACGCAATTAAATTTTTAAAAAATGCGACAAATCCTTTGTCAACTTGGCTGCGACCATTGTTGGCTCTAACTTTGACGGAAGCTTGGTAGGTGTGCATGCATTATTTATTCAACCCATTCAAGATTGCGAAAATCAAACCCACACTCAACTGTTGGCTTGATGATGGCAAAGTAGGGGGAAACGTCAAAGTCTCTAGGTGTTAGAAGCGAGTGGTGCTTGGGTTTGAACTGCTTTGGTTGAAATTTTTGAGTTGTAAAGTCATGTTCATTGGCTGATGTACCTGGCCTTTTGTGCTCTAAGGCAATGATGGGGTAGTGAATGCCTTCAAATGCCTGAGCAATTAATGTAGAGCAGATTGCTCGCGTTGGGTCGCCACTGCCCAGTGACAATAAACTTCTTCTGAATCGAGTCGGAACCGGTGGCGTTGGTAACAAGTACCTTGCTAGATCAAGAACGTTTCGTAAATCGTATTGATGTCCAATTTTGTCAATAGCTGCTTGTGCAACATCGTTGCATTCTTGCTCACTAAGTCCTATGGGTCTGCAGATTCTTGTGTGCAGATTCATAAATCTATCAAGTCCAGTGCTGCGAACTCCATGCACCATATCGGCATCTATAAGACAGTGGTGTTCGGGTGCATTTAGGCTGAAATTCATACCTACGTAAAGTGCGGCATGAGACCACGTGGACTGGGTCAGGTATTTGATTGCAGCACTTATTCGGGTGTTACCTTCAATCAGCAGTACATCACCTGGTCGCAAAGTAGCCTGTAGATGCAAGGGGTTGGATGGTGGAGCTGTGCCGTTGATTTCGAGCTCTTTGCTGAGATAAACGGCCAACGATTTGCCGATTGCACCTGCGACTTTATTCATACAGCGTGTCTATTGATTTTTTCGGTACTCAGCATAATTTAATCCAAATCTATTTAGGGCATGTTGTTTCTTTAAATTGCCATTTTGAAATGCTCTAACCCATGCTCGGTCCAATGCACACCATTGCGCTCTTCGACCTTGAACCAATGAGCTGCATCCGAGTCAGAAGGTTCTGAGGCAATGGTTGTAATGGGGTGCAAGCCGTTTTCGCTGGCTCGTGTGTGGGGGGAGCCAAAGTACATACTGGGGGATTGGTCGTCGCTGGAATACCTAAAAGCCCAAATGTCTTTGCCGTTGGTTAAAGCACAGGAAATCCGCATGGGTTCGTCCGCGTGGTGTCTTTCCATAATTTTGTTGACATCGCGCAAAGTAGCTTGCATGGCGTTGATTGGGTCGTTAATCAAACCTTTGCTGAGTGCAACTAGAAATAGGGCTTCACTGTCAGTGGTGCCTTCCCTGTGTGGATAGTGCACATGGTCAATGAGGTCTTCAACATCTTTTCTGCAGTCATGCCAGTTGCCAATCTTGCCGTTGTGCATAAAAGTCCAGTTTTGCCACGTAAATGGATGGCAGTTACTCCTATTGACCGCTGTGCCAGTAGTAGCGCGTACGTGAGCAAAAAATAATCTAGTTCTTATATGTGCAGCAAGTGAGCGCAGATTGCTGTCATTCCAAGCGGGCAGGATGTCTTTAAACAGTCCAGGTGTGGTGCGTTTGGTGTACCAGGCAACACCAAACCCATCGCCATTGGTAACCCATGCAGACTGGGTTGCTGCCAAGCTCTGACTCACAATGGAATGCTCTTGGTGGAAGATCAAGTCTTCAAGGTAAATTTCTGGACCCGCATAAGCTACCCATCTGCACATGACGACCTCGTCTAAAAATCCCAAATATGCCCAAGTCTATGGGAGTTCCTTGTAATTTCAATTGCAGAATGCCCTCGAATCAAGGACATGCCGGATTTGGCTTCAATCACAGTCCAAGTGAGCCAGGTAATTGGGCTATTTGGGCATATGTGTTCATGGCTCCATCTTCTCAAAGTTTTGAGCCTCCTCAAACCCCGGGGCGATTCATGGCAAGATAGAAAGCTAGAGATACGTTATTTAAAGGGAAGTCTCATCCATGAACGAGTCAAGCATTTGGTGGATCATTGCAGGCACACTTGTAAGCATAGAGCTGATGACGGGCACTTTCTACTTGCTTATGCTCGCAATAGGCGCGACAGCGGGTGCCATCGCAGCGCATGCTCAACTAAGCGTTACAACACAGCTCATCACAGGATCGGTAGTCGGCGGACTGGCTGCTATTTTTTGGCGCATTTACGTATTGCAAAAACTAAAGTCACACCCTGAAAAAGTTCCTGCCCAACACTTGGATGTCGGTGAAACAGTAGAAGTGCATGAATGGCTCAGCAACGGCACTGCACAAGTCAAGCACAGAGGCGCAAACTGGACTGCCATTTGTGCAAAAGGAATTTCTAAAGATCTAGGTGTTTATCAAATCCAAGATATCCAAGGCAATACTTTGGTGCTGCATAAAGTTTAAGTCAAGGTTAGATTCATAGAAAGAAAATCATGGAAATTTCAATCGTCCTTTTGGCCATTGCGGTCTTGTTCATCATAAAAACCGTTAAGGTCGTGCCGCAACAAGAAGCTTGGGTGGTTGAAAGGCTGGGTAAATTCCATGCCAGCCTGGCCCCGGGCCTGAACTTTGTGGTGCCCTTTGTCGACAAGGTGATCCAGAAGCACAGTCTGAAGGAAATCCCTCTGGACGTGCCCAGCCAGATTTGCATCACGCGCGACAACACGCAGTTGCAGGTCGACGGTATTCTGTACTTTCAGGTGACGGACCCTAAGCTGGCAAGTTACGGTTCGTCCAACTACATCATTGCCGTGACCCAGCTGGCTCAAACCAGTCTGCGCAGCGTGATCGGCAAACTGGAACTGGACAAGACATTTGAAGAGCGAACGATCATCAACTCGCAGGTTGTAGCCGCGATTGACGAAGCGGCGCTCAACTGGGGTGTGAAGGTGCTGCGCTATGAGATCAAGGACCTGACTCCACCTAAAGAAATTTTGCTGGCCATGCAATCGCAAATCACCGCTGAGCGTGAAAAACGCGCCTTGATCGCAGCTTCTGAAGGCCGTCGCCAAGAGCAAATCAATATCGCTACTGGCGAGCGTGAGGCTTTCATTGCTCGCTCAGAGGGTGAAAAGCAGGCCGCCATCAACAAGGCGCAAGGGGATGCTGCTGCTATAACTGAAATGGCCAACGCGACTGCGCAAGCCATTGAGCGGATTGCAAGCGCCATTCGCCAACCCGGGGGTGATCAGGCGGTACAACTGAAAGTGGCTGAACAGGCCGTGCAGGCCTACGCCAAAGTTGCGCAAGACGCCAAGACCACACTGATTGTGCCGGGCAACTTAACCGAAGTCTCTGGACTGATTGCTTCGGCAATGCAATTGGTGAGCACAGGCAAACAAGTGGGCAGCTGACTACTTAGCGTTTAAGCATCCCTTTACAAGTTGGACATGGCCGCTCGGACAAGACACATCATTGACGCAGTCCAAATTGAGTAAGAGCAATAAATGTCAGTTGCTTTTCAAGTTCAATGCAGGCCATTTGAGCTGCCATGGGGTTCTTGCCAGCATTTAGGTCCTGTTTGTTATCAGGCATGTGTCTCTTCTTGTTCCAACAGAAAAATACCGCCTTCATTTGCGCCAGAAGTGTGAGCTGAACAAAACCAGCACCGACAGTAGTTCCAGTCGGCCCAGCAACATGGCAAAACTCAAAACACCCAACTGGAAGGGACTCAGGCCGCCGTAATTGCCCGAGGGTCCGACCTGACCCAAGCCTGGGCCGATGTTGTTGATGGTGGCAATAACGGCCGAAAATGCGGTCACAGTGTCCAAGCCACTTAGCAAGAGCAGCATGCTCAGACCCATGGTGGCACCGCCATAAATGAGCATGAAGCCCAACACCGCTGTCATGACCGACACGGGGATCACGGCGCCGCCCAGCGTGACCGGGTTGATGACACGGGGGTGGATGATGCGCACCAACTCGCGCTGGGCTTGCTTGACCAGCAAGATCATGCGAACCATCTTGATGCCGCCACCCGTAGAACCCGCACATGCCGCAAAGCAGCCCAAGAACATCAACAAAATCGGGGCAAATACAGGCCACTGAGCGTAATCGGTGGCGGCATAACCGGTGGTGGTGGCCAAAGACACCACATGGAAAGCACTGATGCGCAAGGCTTCCAGCCCGTCTTCATAAACACCATGGACCAGCAGCAAGGCCATCACCAACAAAGTGGAGGCCAACAAGACACCTAGGTAAGTGCGGATCTCGCCATCGTTACTGATGGGCAAGATGGAGCGGCTGCGCAGCACAACAAAGTAGCGCACAAAACTGATCCCCGCCAAAGTCATGAAAACGATGGCCACCCACTCGATCATGGGCGAGTTGAAGTGCCCAAAACTGGCGTCATACGAAGAAAAACCACCCAAACCCATGGTGGTGCACATGTGCATAAAGGCATCGGCCCAGCTCATGCCAGCCCAGCGGTAAGCCAACAGGCACGCGCCAGAAAACAAGAAGTACACGCCCCACAAGCCACGCGCCGTTTCGGCAATGCGGGGGGTGAACTTGGTGTCTTTCATAGGGCCGGGCATTTCGGTCTTGTACAGCTGCATGCCGCCCAATCCCAACATGGGCAACACCGCCACCACCAACAGCATGATGCCCAGCCCACCGATCAGCTGCAAAAAGCAGCGCCAAATATTGACCGAAACCGGCAAATGCTCAAGCCCCGTCAAAGCCGTTGCGCCCGTTGCGGTAAGCGCGCTCATGGCCTCAAAGTAGGCCTTGAACCAAGTGATCTCTGGCACCAAAAACATGAGTGGTAAGGCCGAGTAAGCGGGCAGCACCAACCACACCAGGTTGACCAGCAAGAAGCCGTCTTTAGCCAATAGTTCGCGCCGGTGGCGCTGCGTGATGGCTGCCAGCACCATGCCGCTGGCAGCGGTCAGGCCAAAACCAGCCAACCAAATCAATTGCAAATCTTGGTGGTCTTTAAACCAGGCCCAAATGCCCGGCACCAAAAATGTCACCGAGAACGCGATCAAGATGCGTGCCATCAAGGACAGCACGGGTGCGAAGAAAGTGAACATCAGCCAAAAAAGGTCGCGCTGACCTGAAAAAGTTTTTCCACCGCACGCACATCGCGTTTATTGGGGATGAAAAAGATAATGTGATCATCGGCCTCGATCAGGGTGTCGCGGTGAGGCATCAACACCTCGGCTTTATTGCCCTGGCCACGCACGATAGCGCCCATGCTCACGCCTTGGGGTATTTTAATTTGTTCTACACGGCGCCCGACCAATTTCGATGTCTTGAAGTCACCACGCGCAATGCCCTCCAGCGCCTCGGCTGCGCCACGGCGCAGGCTGTGAACAGCCACCACATCGCCCCGACGTAGGTGAGCCAACAACTCGCCAATCACGGTTTGCGTAGGTGATATCGCAATGTCAATCGTGCTGCCTTGCATCATGTCGGCATAAGCACGGCGGTTGATCAGGGCCATGACGCGCCGCGCGCCCATGCGTTTGGCCAGCATGGCGGACATGATGTTGTCTTCGTCGTCGCTGGTCAGAGCCAGGAACAGATCCATTTCGCCCACATTTTCTTCGTGCAGCAGGTCTTCATCGGCACCGTCGCCATTCAGAATTAAGGTGCTAGAGGGCAATTGGCCGGCCAAATATGCGCAGCGATTTTTATCGCGTTCGATCAGCTTCACATCGTATTGGTCAGCCAGAATGCGTGCCAAACGCAAGCCCACCTTGCCGCCACCGGCCAGCATCAGGCGCTTTACGGGTTGGTCAGTTTTGTGGATGCCGGCCAACACCAATGTGATTTTGCGGGTATCAGCCAACACAAACACCTCGTCGCCCGGCAGGATGCGGGTCTTGGGCAATGCGTCCACCTGGGTGTCTTGCCGGTACAGGGCTACCACGCGCATCTCCGCATCCGGCAATCGGTCGCGAAACTCGGCAATGGTGTGGTTTACCAGAAGGCTGTCGACGGCTGCTCGTACCACGATCAGACTGACGCGGCCGTCGGCAAATTCAAGCACTTGCAAGGCCTCAGGGTACTGGATGAGCTGCTGAATGTAGCGCATGACCGACTCTTCAGGACAGATGACATGGTCAACGGCGAAACCGGACTTGCCCAACAATTCATCTCCCTCGTTGAACTCAGGCGACCGTAGGCGGGCGATGGTAGTAGGTACATTGAAAACGTCGTGGGCGATCTTGCAGAACACCAAGTTTGACTCATCGGCCGCGGCGCAGCCAATGACCATTTCAGCGTCTTGGGCCCCGGCTTCGCGCAGCACGGATGGCTGAATGCCGTTGCCAACCACGCCGCGCAGATCCAAGCGATCTTCGAGCAGTTTGAGGCGTATCGGATCCTGGTCGATGACGGTGATGTCGTTTTGCTCGGAAACCAGGCTTTCAGCGACGCTTTCGCCTACACGGCCAGCGCCTAAGATGATGATGTTCATAAAGGCGCATGATACATTTCTTGAGATCTGATTGGATTCAAATCAGGGCATCGTCCTCTTCGCTTGTGTGTGTGATGAAAAAAATGGAGAACTCTGAATGCCCACAGGCAATGTGTTTCTGGGTTGTGTGCAGCAGGGCGGTGATTTGATCTTCAAAAGTGTAAAAAGGTTCTTCTTCTTTTTGCTCTGCAGCATCTACCTTCAGGCTATGGCGCACCATGGTTGGACAGAATATGACCAAACTAATTTAGTAAAGTTCTCTGGCGCAGTGACTTAAAGTGGATACGAGCATCCACATGGCTTCATCACACTTGCTTTGGGCGAAAGAACGTTGACTGCGGTGCTGGCTTAAAGCTTGTTCCCATTAGTTAATTGGAGTGGCGATTGCGCCGCCAATGCATCCGCCATTTCAGGCACCAGGGCGATGGGGGTATCCAATTGATACTGGTCAGTGAACCGGGTTTTCATAAAGTGTAGTTAATAATGCAGTATCGTTAAATAGTACTGTATGAGAAAAGAATACGATTTCAGCAAATCACGTAAACCCCCATTTACGTTCTTGTTCATAGCTATAACCGCAATTTGCATGTTTGGCTCGTTGCACGCTGAACCACTTACGCAATACCTTTGGAAACGCAGAGTTGTCCTGAGCTTTTCAGATGCCAAGTCAGCACCTGAGCGTATTTTGTTGTTGAAGCAAATCGAGCAATATCAGTGTGAATTTGATGACAGACAAATGGTTCATATTGACTTGATTGCCGGCTCAAATGATCACCAACTTTTGAGCCGTAAATTTTCGGTGCCAAATATGGGTTTCAATCTGGTGCTATTGGGCAAAGATGGGGACGTCAAGTTGCTTACAAGCCAGCCATCACTTGAAAATTTACTGACACTGATTGACACCATGCCCATGCGACAAAGAGAGTTGCGCATTGGCAGTTGTCCTTAATGCCATTGCTGCTTGACAAAGAGGCACAAAGTTCAACAATTGCTCAGGAAGCATAGTGACGTCATCATAAGTAGAGAGCAACTCCTCGACCTGGGCTCGAACCAGGTACCTACGGATTAACAGAACTTTTTTTAAAGACTTTATTTCTACACGAAATTGTCACGGTATCCTTGTACTGTCAAATTTTTGTCTTATTCCTTTAAGAGGTGAACCGTGCGCAAGAATGTTTTGAATTGGATGGTGGGGGTGGTGGCCTTGGTGTCTTTCCAGGCGCAGGCATTGGATGCCCGTTTTAAGGACGCTAACGGCGACATGGTGGCCGATGCGCCCACTGACTCCAAGCAGTGGATCGACCCCGCCACTTTGGTGTTTGCCTACACCCCGGTTGAAGACCCCGCTGTGTACGCCCCTGTTTGGGCGCCCTTCTTGGACCACTTGTCCAAAGTAACCGGCAAACGCGTTCAGTTCTTCCCGGTTCAAAGCAACGCCGCTCAACTCGAAGCCATGCGCGCTGGTCGCTTGCATGTCTCGGGCTTCAACACGGGTTCTAACCCCATTGCGGTGAACTGTGCCGGTTTTGTGCCCTTTGCCATGATGGCTTCCAAGGACAACCGCTTTGGCTACGAGATGGAGTTCATCACCCACCCCGGTAGCGGCATCGAGAAGATTGAAGACATCAAAGGCAAGCGCATGGCCTTCACGTCCGAGACCTCCAACTCGGGTTACAAAGCCCCATCGGCTTTGATGCGTCAGCAATTCAAGATGGAAGCGGACAAAGACTTCACGCCGGTGTTCAGTGGTAAGCACGACAACTCCATTTTGGGTGTTGCCAACAAAGACTACCCCGCAGCAGCGATTGCCAATTCGGTCAAGTTGCGCATGGAATCTCGAGGTGTGGTCAAGCCAGAGCAGACCAAGGTGATATACAAGTCACAGTCTTTCCCCACCACGGGTTACGGCCATGTCTACAACTTGAAGCCCGAGTTGGCTGAGAAGATCAAAAAAGCTTTCTTCTCGTTCAATTGGGAGGGAACCACATTGGCGGCCGAGTTCAACAAAGCCGAGCCACCACAAGAGAAATTCATGCCCATCACCTACAAACAGCATTGGTCTGTGGTACGTGAAATCGACCAGGCCATGAACGTCAGCTACGCCTGCAAATAAGGTTTGAATATGCTGGTGTTGCAACAATTGGAAAAGCGCTACCCCACTGGCGACTTGGCCCTCAAGGGCGTGAGTTTGACTTTGGGTTCGGGTGAGGTCTTGGGTTTGATTGGGCCTTCGGGCGCGGGCAAATCCACCCTGATTCGCTGCGTCAACCGATTGGTCCAACCCAGTGCTGGGCGTGTTGAGCTGGATGGCCAAGACTTGGGGGCCTTGGGTTCGGCTGGCTTGCGTCAGGCCAGAAGGCACATCGGTATGATTTTTCAGGAATATGCCTTGGTCGAGCGTTTGACCGTGATGGAAAACCTGTTGTCGGGACGGCTCGGTTACACCGGTTTTTGGGCCAGTTGGTTTCGCCGCTTTGAAGCCCAAGACATCGAGCAGGCCTACGCGCTGCTTGAGCGCGTGGGCCTGAGCGGCATGGAGAACAAGCGCGCCGATGCGCTGTCGGGCGGGCAACGCCAGCGCGTGGGCATTGCCCGCGCTTTGATGCAAAGCCCCAAGTTGCTGTTGGTGGATGAACCAACAGCTAGCTTGGACCCCAAGACCTCGCGCCAAATCATGCGTTTGATTTTGGAGCTTTGCCAAGAGCGGGGACTTGCCGCGATTGTCAACATCCACGATGTGGTGTTGGCCACCGAATTTTTGCCACGCATCGTCGGTTTGCGAGCAGGCAGTGTGGTGTTTGATGGTCCGGCTGCGCAAGTCGATCGGGACGTGCTAACCCGAATTTATGGTGATGAAGATTGGACCGCTATCACCCAGCGCATACAAGCCACTACAGAGGCGACCCAAGACCGTGCAGAAAACAACTTGGCCCTAACAGCTGCATGAGCGCCGAGGCGCCGCCGTTGGCTGCACGGCCCATGCGCACCTGGACGCCACCCCCCTTCATTGCCAGTGCGCGCACACGCTGGGCGCTTTACATCGGCGCGCTGATTTACCTGGTGCTGGCCATCGGTTCGGTCGATGTCAATTGGGCCCGCATGGTGCTGGGGCTGGAACGCGGCTGGGCCTTTGTGCAAGGCTTTATGTACCCCGACTTTTCCAGCCGGTGGGGAGATATCGCGCTGGGCTTTCGGGAAAGCCTGACCATGACGGTGACGTCCACTGCCTTGGGTGTTTTGCTGTCCATACCTGTGGCCGTGGGTGCTTCGCGCAATCTGGCACCGACCTGGATCTATCTGGTGTGCCGCGCCTTCATTGCCGCATCGCGCACCTTGAACGAAATCATCGTGGCGATCTTTTTGGTGGCCATGTTCGGCTTTGGCCCATTCGCGGGTTTCTTGACCTTGACCTTTGCAACCATTGGCTTCATGGCCAAGCTCATGGCCGAAGACATTGAAGAGATCCAAGCCTCTCAACTCGAAGCCTTGCGAGCCACGGGTGCGGGCTATGTGCAAGTGTTGGACTTTGCGGTGTTATCGCAAGTCATGCCCCGTTTGCTGGGTTTGTCCTTGTACCGGCTCGACATCAATTTCCGCGAGTCGGCAGTGATTGGTATTGTGGGGGCCGGAGGCATTGGCGCCACCCTCAACACCGCCATGGACCGCTATGAGTTTGACTCTGCAGCCGCAATTTTGTGGGTGATCATCGTCATCGTCATGTTCGCCGAATACAGCTCGGGACGGCTGAGAAAGTTCATCCAATGAGCAGCTCTATGAAAGCCGCTGTGTGGCGCAAACGCTCGCCCAAGTCTGAGTTGGCGGTGTTCATGCTGTGGGTCTTGTTTTTAGCTTTTGTGAGCTGGACCTTCCAGGTCATGACCCAAGACACCATTTGGGCTTTTGTGGTCGATGCACCGGCCCAGTTCAAAGACATTGGCTCGCGCATGATGCCTCCCGCGTGGTCGTCGGTGCATGAGTTGTGGTGGCCTTTGTGGGAAACCATCAACATCGCCACCTTGGGGACCTTGTTGGGTTTGTTGATGGCTGTGCCCATCGCCTTTTTGGCCGCCAGCAACACCACCCCGAGCGCCACCTTCATTCGCCCGGTGGCTCTGTTTGTGATCGTGGCCTCTCGCTCCATCAACTCGTTGATCTGGGCCTTGTTGTTGGTGGCGATTTTGGGGCCCGGCGTGTTGGCAGGCATCTTGGCCATCGCCTTGCGCTCCATTGGCTTCATTGGCAAATTGCTGTACGAGGCCATCGAAGAAATCGACGCCGATCAGGTGGAGGCCATTGAAGCGACTGGGGCATCCATTGCGCAGACCATGGCGTGGGGAGTAGTGCCCCAAGTAGCGCCCACGTTGGCAGGCATCAGTGTGTTCCGCTGGGACATCAATATCCGTGAATCCACCGTCTTGGGTTTGGTGGGTGCGGGTGGGATCGGGGTCAAGCTGGAGGGCGCACTGGCTACCTTGGCTTGGCCCAAGGTCACCATGCTTTTAATCTTGGTTCTGGTGACCGTGGTGTTCAGTGAGTGGATATCTGCAAGGGTCAGAAAAGCCTTGATCTGATTTATCTTCGGTCTTGGCAAACAGAAGAAGACGGACGGATTTGCGCTAAAACGTAAAGCGTCTTTGCTAACCACTGCGGCTTTGTTGGTGTTTCAACTTAATTCAAATTTTCGAATTGTTAACTTCGAGTTGCAACATAGGCTTTGTGGGCAATCTTAAAGTGGCAATCCAACATATGGAAAGCATTGCAGCAGATCCGATGAGTGAATAAATCAGACCTCCCCATTGAAACAATAAGCCCGACATCAATGTTCCAAA
>CAMBXY010000037.1 GCA_945871945.1 Bordetella parapertussis | reverse complement strand
GTGGTTGGCTTTCAAGGTGCTGCCGGTGGAGACCAAATCAACAATCGCGTCGGCCATGCCGGTGAGTGGGGCCAATTCCATGCTGCCGTAAAGCTTGACCAAGTCGACGTGTACGCCTTTGCTGGCGAAGAAGTCGCGGGCGATGGCCACGTATTTGGTGGCCACTCGCAGCCGGGCACCTTGCTTGACAGCAGCGAGGTAATCGAAGCCTTCAGGCACGGCCACACTCATGCGGCAACGCGCTATTTGCAAATCCAGGGGCTGGTACAGGCCCGCACTGCCGTGCTCGATGAGGGTGTCCAAACCGGCCACGCCCATGTCGGCGCCGCCATATTCCACATAGGTGGGCACATCCGAGGCGCGCACCAGCACCACCCGCAAACTGTCTTGGTTGGTGGGCAGTATCAGCTTGCGTGACTTCTCGGGGTCTTCCAAAACCTCGATGCCGGCCGCGCGCAACAACGGCAGGGTTTCGTCAAAAATACGTCCTTTGGACAAGGCCAAGGTGATGCTCATCGGCTTCTTTCGATGTCCGCGCCCAAGGCGCGCAGTTTGTCTTCCATGCGGTCGTAACCCCGGTCGAGATGGTAAATCCTGTCGACCACGGTTTCACCCTCGGCCACCAAACCGGCAATCACCAAGCTGGCTGAGGCGCGCAAGTCGGTGGCCATGACGGTGGCGCCCGACAACTTGGCCACGCCTTCAACCATCGCCACCTTGCCGTCAATTTGAATGTGCGCGCCCAAGCGAAGCAACTCGTTGACATGCATGAAGCGGTTTTCAAATATCGTTTCTGTCACTTTGGTGCTGCCTTGCGAGACCGCGTTGAGCACCATGAACTGGGCTTGCATGTCGGTCGGAAAACCTGGGTACTCGGTGGTGCGAAAACTTTGCGCCTTCAAATGCGCGAAGGCGGGGCCGTCCGAGCGCACCCGCAAACCCCCAGGCACCGCTTCAATGCTGACGCCCGCATCGCGCAGTTTGTCGACAACGGCTTCGAGGTGGTCGCCGCGCGCATGGCGCAGCAGCACATCACCACCGGTGGCAGCCACCGCACACAAAAACGTGCCGGCTTCGATGCGGTCGGACACCACGCTGTGGGTGGCGCCGTGCAGTTTGTCCACGCCTTGAATATGAATTCGGCTTGTGCCATGGCCTTGAATTTTCGCGCCCATGGCGATGAGCAATTCAGCCAAATCGGGAATTTCAGGCTCTTGGGCGGCGTTTTCCAACACGGTCTCACCCTCGGCCAAAGCCGCGGCCATGAGGAAATTTTCGGTGCCGGTGACGGTCACCATGTCTGTCGCGATGCGCGCGCCCTTCAATCGGGTGAGTCCGTTTTTCAAACGCGCCACCATATAGCCGTGCTCGACATCGATCACCGCACCCATGGCTTGCAATCCCTTGATGTGCTGGTCTACGGGGCGCGTACCGATGGCGCAACCGCCTGGCAGCGACACCTTGGCGTGGCCAAAGCGCGCCAACAAGGGTCCCAGCGACAGCACCGAGGCGCGCATGGTTTTAACCAACTCGTAAGGCGCTTCTGGGCTGTGTAACTCCCCTGCGTTGAGCAACAAGTCGCCGGCGTCGTTGCGCTGGGCAGTCACGCCCATGTGGCGAATCAGCTTGAGCATGGTGGCCACGTCTTGCAACTGCGGCACATTTCGCAGCGTGAGTGTGTCTGCGGTTAAAAGCGAGGCGCAAAGTTCGGGCAGGGCGGCATTTTTAGCGCCGGCAATGGCCACCTCGCCCTGCAAAGACCGCCCACCGCGAATCAGTAATTTGTCCATAGCAACCGAGCAGCGCTCAGGCCTGCGCCTGCCACTCGACAGGTGTGAAGGTTTTCA
This sequence comes from Bordetella parapertussis, assembly GCA_945871945.1. Taxonomy (GTDB): domain Bacteria; phylum Pseudomonadota; class Gammaproteobacteria; order Burkholderiales; family Burkholderiaceae_C; genus Limnohabitans. The sequence goes on along the minus strand of CAMBXY010000037.1, from coordinate 9,741 downwards.
TCGACAAGGCGTGCACCTCGTCATTGGCCATTTTGTCGCCCAAAGTGGCATACACCTTTTGGTGACGCTGTATCAGACGTTGCCCTTCAAAAGACGCGCTGACCACGGTGGCATACCAGTGCCGGCCATCGCCCTCGACATGCACATGCTCACATGCCAAGCCTGTGGCAATCATGGTTTGAATTTGCTCTGCGTTCATTGCTCACCCCCGAATTTTGTAGCCAATGCGCAGCAAATACAGCGCCAAGGCAGCCACCAACACATAAGCGCCGCCCACCAGCCCCAAACTCAGCCAAGGGGAGACATCGCTGACGCCAAAAAAACCATAACGAAAACCGTCAATCATGTAGAAAAAGGGATTGAGGTGGCTGACCTGTTGCCAAAAAGGCGGCAGGGAATGTATGGAATAAAACACGCCGCTTAAAAATGTCATGGGCGTGATGAGGAAGTTTTGAAACGAGGACATTTGGTCAAACTTGTCGGCCCACAAGCCGGCGATCAGCCCCAAGGTACCCAGCATGGCCGCGCCCAACAAGGCAAACACCACAATCCAAACCGGCCAAACCACGGTGAGGGGCGCAAACCACATGGTGACCAGCAAAACACCCAAACCCACCGCCATGCCGCGCACGACTGCCGCCAAGACATAGGCGGCGAACCAGCTCCAGTGTCCCAAAGGCGTGAGCAGAATGAAAACCAAATTGCCCATCATCTTGCTTTGCACCATGGAGGAAGAACTGTTGGCAAAGGCGTTTTGCAACAAGCTCATCATCACCAAACCTGGCACCAAAAACGCGGTGTAGCTGACACTGTCGTAAACCGTGATGCGGCCTTCCAGCAAATGCCCAAAGATCAGCATGTACAAAAGCGCTGTGAGCACTGGCGCAGCGATGGTCTGGGCGCTGACTTTCCAAAACCGCAGTACTTCTTTGTAAAACAGAGCTTGCCAACCGTTCATGACGCGGCCCCCATGACGTCCAAAAACACGTCTTCCAAATCGGCTTTGCGAATTTCCACGTCTTGGGCCACCAAACCCGCTTGGCGCAAGGCTGCCAAGTAGTGCTCGATTTGCGCCGCGTCGTGCGCGGGGAACTGCACAATGCGGCCGGTGACCCTGGCTTGCGCGGCCAATTCGGGGGGGAGTTGTTCATCGAGCTTGAAGCGCAAGACATTGCTGGAGGCGTTTTTCAGCAAGTCGCAGGTGTTGTCCAGCGCCACCACCCGTCCATTTTTCAGCATGGCAAGTCGCGCGCACAAAGCTTCGGACTCTTCCAAGTAATGGGTGGTCAAGAGCACGGTGTGGCCTTCGCGGTTCAAGCGGGCAATGAATTGCCACAGGGTTTGGCGCAACTCCACGTCCACGCCTGCGGTGGGTTCATCCAGCACGATGACGGGAGGTTTGTGCACCAAGGCTTGGGCCACCAGCACCCGCCGCTTCATGCCGCCCGAGAGTTGGCGCATATTGCTGTCGGCCTTGTCGGCCAGCCCCAAGCAAACGAGCAATTCATCTAGCCAAGCGTCGTTGCGGGTGATACCGAAATAACCCGATTGAAACTTCAGGGCTTCGCGCACAGTGAAAAACGGGTCAAACACCAGTTCTTGGGGCACAACGCCCAAAATCTTACGAACCTGCGCGGCCTGGGTTTGTACATCCAAGCCATGCACCTGAATGCGCCCGCTGCTGGCTTGCATGAGGCCGGCCAAAATGCTGATGAGCGTGGTTTTGCCCGCGCCATTGGGCCCAAGCAAGCCGAAAAATTCGCCCTCTTGGATATCGAAGCTGATGCCGTCGAGCGCCTTGAAAGCGCCACGCGCGCCGTTGAAGGTTTTAGAAACCGACTGAAAAGAGATAGCTGTCATAAGTCAAGCCTTTGATTCTAAGGCTTAGCGCTAGACGCGGACTATGACTGTAAATGAAGCAGGTTTTCTACGCCATAGACGCGGGCCAAAGCCAGCGCCTTGGCTGGCAGGCCGCTGACTTTAAGCGCATGCTGGTGCTGGGCCGCTTCGCGCAAGCCCGCCAAGAGAACGGCCAAAGCCGAGGAATCAAATTGTGTCAAATTAGAGGCGTCAATTTGCAGCAGGGGCTGGGTGCGCACCAAGTTGCAAACCTGTGTGGCTACCGCCCTTGCTTGGTCATGGGTGAGAAGCGCCGGCAACTGAAAAACGCCGCTTTCACTCATTTGCGGCTATTGGATTTGTTGCGCTCAGCCAAGGTGGTGATCAGGCCGTCTATGCCTTTGGCGTTGATTTCTTGTGCAAATTGGGTGCGGTAGTTATCCACCAACCACACACCCAGCAAATTGAAGTTGTAAATCTTCCAACCCCCCGGGGCGTCGGCACTTTTTTCCAGACGGTAATCCAAAGGCAAGGGCTCTTTGCCGCCACGGATTTCCGAACGCACCACCACCTCGTTGTCGTCGGGGTTGCCCTTGAAGCCCTTGACCACGATGGATTGGTTGTCTTTGATCTGCGACAAGGCACCTGAATAACTGCGCACCAACAGCAATTTGAATTCTTCTTGCAAACGCTTTTGCTGCTCTGGCGTGGCTTGACGCCAAGCGGGACCCACCGCAGAAGCGGTCATGCGCTGAAAGTTGACATTGGGCAGCACCCGGGTATCGACCAAATTGGAAAGTTTTTGCAGGTCGCCGGCTTTGACCGCTGGGTCTTTGCGAACCACTTCCAACAACTCATTGGAGAGCTCTTGCAAGAAGACATCTGGGGCCTGTTGAGCGGCTTGCGCAGGCAAGGCAGCTAACAGACTAAAGATAACTGGGGCAAAAATTCTCCTCATGGACAGACCTTCTTTTTGATTCAACAAAGGAGTCATTATTGTGTATTTGAATTATTTTTTGTCAGGTCGATCAAAATTTTCTTGCTCGTCTTCTGCGTCGGTTGGCGGGCCACGCCGCACTTGCGCTCGGCGTTTTTGCAGATAAGCGTCGCGCACAAAGCTGTATTTGTCCAAAACCATCTCATTCAAACGGTTGTCCAAACCCAAATATTGGGATCTTTTATCGACCAAGCGCAAAACTGTTCCTTGGTTGCGAGACGCCACGGGATTGATGTAGCCCCAAGGATCCCCTTGGCTGTCTACCAGTGAAGCAGCAGCGTCCCGCACGGTGGACGGCCCCATCAGGGGCAACACCACATAAGGACCCGCGGGCATGCCCCAGTAACCCAAGGTTTGTCCAAAATCAGCCGGGTGCTTTTGCAAACCCAAGGGCGTTCCTACATCCAGCAAACCATACAAGCCGACGACGGAATTGACCGCCACCCGCACACCGGTTTCCACGGTTTCCTTGGGCTTGAGTTGCAAGCCGTTGTTCACCACCGACCACACATCGCGCAAATTGCCAAAAAAGTTTTGCACGGTGGTTTGCAGCAGAGTGGGGGTGTAGTCGAAGTAAGTTTTGGCCACCGGTCTGAGCACGGCTTGGTCAACGCTGTCGTTGAAGGCGTCGATGCGGCGGTTGGTGGCCTCGAACGGGTCTAGGGGGTTGCCACCCGAAGTGCTGGCGCAACCGGTCATGGCCAAACAGCCGCCTATCAGCAGCCATGTAAAGCGATGTGACAAGGCCTGCATGTTTATTTGACTTCCGTGTTGTCCGCTGGTTCGGCGGCTTTGTTGTAGAGAAAACGGCTGATGAGGTTCTCTAGCACCACCGCCGACTGGGTGTCTTGCAGTTTGTCACCTTCGACCAAGATTTTCTCCTCGGCACCGGCTTCAATGCCAATGTACTGCTCGCCCAGCAAACCGCTGGTGAGAATTTTCAAAGAACTGTCTTTGGGAAACTGGTGCTGCACTTCAATCGCCATGACCACTTTGGCTTGGTAAGTTTTGCTGTCGAAGACGATGTTTTTGACACGCCCGACGACCACGCCCGCGCTTTTCACTGCTGCTTGTTTTTTCAAGCCGCCGATATTATCGAAAAGGGCGGTGACTTGATAGGTTTTTTGAAAACTCAGGCTGAGCAAATTGGCCGACTGCAAGGCCAAAAACAGCAGCGCCGCCGCGCCTATGAGCACCAGCAAACCCACCCAGATATCGTTGTTCGAGCGTTGCATTCCTTGAGCCCCTTTAAATAGTAAACATCAAAGCCGTGAGCACAAAGTCTAAGGCCAACACACTCAAAGACGCCAGCACAACGGTTCGGGTGGTGGCCCGCGCCACGCCCTCGGGCGTAGGTTGCGCCTCAAAACCTTGACGCAAGGCGACAAAACTGACGGTGGTGCCAAACACCAGACTTTTCACCACGCCATTGCCCACATCCCGCCAAACATCGACACCGCTTTGCATTTGTCCCCAAAACGATCCGCTGTCGACCCCAATCATCAGCACACCCACAACCCAGCCGCCCAAAATACCCACCGCACTGAACACCGCCGAGAGTATGGGCATGACCAGCACGCCAGCCCAAAAACGCGGCGCCAAAATACGCCGCACCGGATCGATGGCCATCATCTCCATGGCGCTGAGTTGCTCGCCGGCTTTCATCAAACCAATCTCGGCAGTCAGTGAGGTGCCGGCACGCCCCGCAAACAACAAGGCACTGACCACCGGCCCGAGTTCTCGCACCAAGCTCAGCGCCACGAGCAAACCCAAGGCAGAGGCCGACCCATAGCGCTGCAGCGTGTAATAGCCTTGCAATCCCAGCACAAAGCCCACAAACAAACCCGACACCGAAATGAGGGCCAGTGAGTAGTTGCCCAAAAAGTGCATTTGGTCGCGCACCAAACCAAAGCGTCGCAAGCAGCTTGGCGCACAACACAGCATTTGCCAGAACAGGCGTGCGGCATGACCGATGTCGGCCACGACTACGCGAAGTGTCCAGCCCAGATGGGCCAAGCCGCGAACTATCATTTGGCCCCTCCTGGCGCTTGCACACCAAAGTCTTGGGCGGCGCCAGACGCCGGATAGTGGAACTGCACCGGCCCATCGGGTTCGGCGTTGACAAACTGGTGCACCAAGGGGTCGCGGCTTTGGCGCACCTCATCGGGCGTGCCTTGAGCGGCAATGCGCCCGTTGGCCAGCACAATGACCTGGTCGGCGATAGCGAAAGTTTCATCCAAGTCGTGCGACACGATGATGCTGGTCAAGCCTAAAGCGTCGTTCAACTGGCGAATCAAGCGCGCCGCCGTGCCCAAAGAAATGGGGTCTAGACCAGCAAAGGGTTCGTCGTACATCACCAACTCGGGGTCGAGTGCAATGGCGCGAGCCAAAGCCACACGCCGGGCCATGCCGCCTGAAATTTCGCTGGGCAGCAAATCGCGCGCACCGCGCAAACCCACCGCCTCGAGTTTCATCAACACAATATCGCGCACCATGGCCTCGGGCAAATCGGTGTGCTCGCGCAAGGGAAAAGCCACGTTGTCAAACACACTGATATCGGTGAACAAAGCGCCAAATTGAAACAGCATACCCATGCGCCGGCGCGCGGCATACAACTGTTCGTGGGAGAGTTGGGACACCTCTTGGCCATCAAACACCAAGCTGCCCGACTGGGCTGTGTACTGCCCACCAATCAAACGTAAAACGGTGGTTTTACCCCCGCCAGAAGCCCCCATGAGCGCGGTGATTTTGCCGCGTGGCACCGCTAGGGTGACGCCTAGCAAAATGGGTCTGTCGCCATAAGCAAAGTGCAGATCGCGTAAAACGACCAAGGGCGTGGAAGAGGAGGACATAGGCCGCTACTTTAACGCGGCAACTCGCTTTCACCCATCAAGTACTGATCGATGGTGCGGGCGGCTTGGCGGCCTTCGCGGATCGCCCAGACCACCAAGGACTGGCCGCGGCGCATGTCGCCTGCGGCAAACACCTTGGGCACATTGGTGATGTAGCCACTGCCCTCTTCGGTATGTGCACGGGCATTGCCTCGGGCATCTTTGTCCACCCCAAAAGCGTCGAGCACGGTGGCCACAGGGTTGGTAAAGCCCATGGCCAACAGCACCAAATCGGCTGGGTATTCTTTTTCGCTGCCGGCTACCTCGGTGAGCTTGCCATCTTTCATTTCGACGCGCACAGTTTTCAAGCCAGTGATTTTTCCGTTTTTACCCATGAATTCTTTGGTAGAAATGGCGAATTCGCGCTCAAAAACGCCTTTTTCAGCGCCTTCTTCATGGCTGGAGCTGGTGCGCAATTTCAGTGGCCAGTAAGGCCAAACCAAGGCTTTGTTTTCATGCTCGGGCGGCTGGGGCATGACCTCGAACTGGGTGACGCTGGCCGCGCCGTGGCGTGTGCTGGTGCCCACGCAGTCACTGCCGGTGTCGCCCCCGCCAATCACGATCACGTGTTTGCCATCGGCACGAAGTTGGTCTTTCACCTTGTCGCCTGCGATGATTTTGTTTTGCAGGGGCAAAAACTCCATGGCGAAATGCACGCCAGCCAAGTCGCGCCCTGGCACGGGCAAATCTCGCGACTGCTCGGCGCCGCCGCTGAGCAGCACCGCGTCGAATTCTTTTTTCAGCTGTTCAGCGCTGATGGTTTCCTTGGCCCAATTGGTGATCTTGCTGTCCTTGGGCCAGTTGCCCACCAACACACCGGTTTTAAACACCACTCCCTCGGCCTGCATTTGCTCGACACGGCGATCGATGTGGATTTTTTCCATTTTGAAGTCGGGAATGCCATAGCGCAACAAGCCGCCCACACGGTCGTTTTTCTCGAACACGGTGACCGCATGGCCCACCCGCGCCAACTGTTGTGCGGCAGCCATTCCTGCGGGACCCGCACCAATCACGGCGACTTTTTTACCGGTCTTTTTGGCCGGTGGCTGAGGCACAACCCAGCCCTCGGCCCAGCCACGGTCAATGATGGCGTGCTCAATGGACTTGATGCCCACCGCGTCCCCGTTGAAATTGACCACGCAAGCGGCCTCGCAAGGTGCGGGGCAAATACGGCCAGTGAATTCCGGGAAGTTATTGGTGCTGTGCAAGACCGTCAAGGCGTTGTGCCACTGGTTGTTGAACACCAAATCATTGAAGTCGGGGATGATGTTGTTAACTGGGCAGCCGCTGTTGCAAAACGGTGTGCCGCAATCCATGCAACGCGCGCTTTGGTCTTTGGCCTGCGCCGGCGTCAAGCCGATGACAAACTCTTTGTAATGTTTCAAGCGCTCGGGCACGGGCTTGTAGCCCTCTTCGATACGCTCTAACTCCATGAAGCCAGTGATTTTTCCCATGCTTTTTCCTGTGAAAAGAATATTCAAACGGGTGCGTATTTCCGCACATCAATTTCTACACCATCGCGTATGGATTGTTCTGCGACACCCAATAATTTCGCGCTGACCACTTCGTCTACATAAGCCTCACCACAATTGATGCAAACTTGGGCAGGCACCTCTTTGAAAGCAACCACCGCTCCGTCTCGCTCTAAGGTGAGTGTGGTGGTGGACAAACGGGTATCGCCGTGTTTGCAAATGACACACTTCATGGTCTTTTCCTTAAAAAATCAATCATCCACAAAAGAGGGTCTGGCCGGTACACCGTGATGATGACTCTCTCACCAGTGTCAGTAGTCGCCACCAAAACATGCAGCGGTTCTTGATCAACCACCGCAAACAAAAGCTGACTTGGATAGGGCTTGTCATCTTCATACGCGGCAACCAACTGAGGATTGTCCAACACGGCATGCACCGCCTGAGCACTGATGCCGCGCTGGAACATGCGCTTGATTGCGTGAGATGAAAAAACCAAATTCATACATTAAGACTTGACCGCAACCTTTTTTGCCTTGGCAGGTTTGTCTGAAGCACCGGCCGCTGCCAGTTCACCCAAAGCGCGTTTGTATTCGTTGGGAAAGACCTTGACAAATTTGCCACGGGCCTCGGTCCAGTTGTCCAGCAAAGCGCGTGCGCGTTTAGAGCCGGTCCAGCGGTGGTGGTCTTCGAGCAGCTTCTTTAACTGTGCTTCATCGCTTTGGCCACGGTGCCACAAAGCCTGAGGTATTTCAGCGGCTTGGGTTTTCTCGTCCAGCACTTTCTCCATACTGACCATGGCGGTGTTGCAACGCTTGTCGAACAAGCCATCCTCGTTGTACACATAGGCCACGCCCCCGCTCATGCCGGCGGCAAAGTTGCGACCGGTGATGCCCAACACGGCCACGGTACCGCCTGTCATGTATTCGCAACCATGGTCACCCGTGCCCTCCACCACTGTGGTGGCGCCCGACAAACGCACGGCGAAACGCTCACCAGCGACGCCACTGAAAAATGCTTCGCCGCTGGTGGCGCCATACAACACGGTGTTGCCCACGATGGTGTTGACCACCGCCTCACCGCGAAAGTCGATGCTGGGTCGCACCACCACACGCCCACCGGAGAGTCCTTTGCCGGTGTAGTCGTTGGCGTCACCTATCAAGTACAGCGTGATGCCTTTGGCCAAAAACGCGCCAAAGGATTGACCGCCTGTGCCTTCCAACTGAATGCGCAAGGTGTCGTCGGGCAAGCCTTCGGGTCGCACTTTGGTGAGGGCCCCCGACAACATTGCGCCCACCGAACGGTTGACGTTGCGCGTGACTTCCATGAACTGCACTTTTTCGCCTTTGTCGATGGCGGCACGGCTTTTCTCTATCAGCACTTTGTCCAGCGCTTTGTCCAAACCGTGGTCTTGGGTGCTGGTGTGGAACAAGGGCGTGCCTGCGGGCACTTCGGGCCTGGCCAACAAGCGGGCGAAATCTAGGCCACGGGCCTTCCAATGCTCAACCCCTTGTTTCATGTCAAGCAAATCTGAGCGACCGATGAGGTCGTCGAACTTGGCAATCCCCAGTTGCGCCATGATGTGGCGAACCTCTTCAGCGATAAAGAAGAAATAGTTCACCACGTGCTCGGGCTTGCCAGAGAATTTTTGGCGCAGTAAAGGGTCTTGCGTGGCCACGCCCACCGGGCAGGTGTTCAAGTGGCATTTGCGCATCATGATGCAGCCTTCCACCACCAAAGGCGCAGTGGCAAAACCAAATTCATCCGCACCCAACAACGCGCCAATGGCCACATCGCGACCGGTTTTCATTTGGCCATCGGTTTGCACGCGAATGCGACCACGTAAACCATTCATGACCAAGGTTTGCTGGGTTTCGGCCAAACCGATTTCCCAAGGGCTGCCGGCGTGCTTGATGGATGACCAAGGCGAGGCACCCGTGCCGCCGTCGTGTCCGGCAATCACCACATGGTCGGCCTTGCACTTGGCCACACCCGCGGCAATGGTGCCCACGCCCACTTCGGAGACCAACTTCACGCTGATAGCCGCATGGGGCGCGACGTTTTTCAAGTCGTGGATGAGTTGGGCCAAGTCTTCAATGGAATAGATGTCGTGGTGCGGTGGCGGGGAGATCAGGCCCACACCGGGCACCGAATAACGCAAAAACCCGATGTACTCGGACACCTTGGTACCGGGCAGTTGTCCACCTTCGCCAGGCTTGGCACCTTGCGCCATCTTGATTTGGATTTGGTCGGCGCTGCTGAGGTATTCGGCGGTCACGCCAAAACGGCCCGACGCCACTTGCTTGATTTTGGAGCGCAGGGAGTCGCCCGCTTGCAAAGGCAAATCGACTTCAACTTGCTTGTCGCCAATCACGCTTTTCAATGACTCGCCGGTTTTGATGGCTATGCCTTTGAGCTCGTTGCGGTAACGCGCGGGGTCTTCACCGCCCTCGCCGGTGTTGCTTTTGCCGCCTATGCGGTTCATGGCCACCGCCAAAGTGGCGTGGGCTTCGGTAGAAATAGAACCCAAAGACATGGCGCCGGT
>CAMBXY010000036.1 GCA_945871945.1 Bordetella parapertussis | reverse complement strand
GCTATTTTGTGGCCGACCGTATGGATCATTCGTCCAAGCACTTGGTGTTCAACCGTGCGGTGGGGTTGAAAGACAGTTGGGGTAAGTGAAGACATGGAAACCCAACTCACCACCGCCTTGGACCAACTGCACCACGCCTTGGACCAACTGCACCACGCTTTAGAGCAATTGCGTGATGGGTCTTTGCAGACATTAAACTAAATTAAATTGGACTACCCATGAACACCACCGAACTCTTTTCTCTCAAAGGCCGCGTTGCACTGGTCACCGGCGGCTCGCGTGGCATTGGCCGCATGATTGCCAAAGGCTTGCTGTGCCAAGGCGCACGGGTCTACATCACCGCGCGTAAAGCAGCAGCCTGCGACGCCACAGCGCAAGAACTTTCCGCTTTTGGCACATGCATCTCCATGCCCTTGGATGTCTCGCACCAAGAAGGCATACAAGAACTGGTTAAGCGTTTGAGCGAAAAAGAAAAACACTTGGATATTTTGGTCAACAACGCGGGTGCTGCGTGGGCAGCACCCTTTGATGAGTTCCCTGAAAACGGCTGGGACAAAGTGGTGGACCTGAACATGAAAACCCCTTTCTTCCTGACCCAAGCCTTGGCCCCCATGCTGCGACTGGCCGCCAAGAAACACATGGCCAAGGTCATCAACATCGCCTCTATAGACGGCATCTCGGTCAATCCTTGGGAAACTTATTCTTACGCCGCCAGCAAAGCAGGTGTCATCCATCTGACCAAACGCATGTCTTTAGAGATGATCAAAGACGGTATTTGCGTCAACGCCATCGCCCCTGGCGCATTTGCTTCCGAGATGAACCGCGAAGCGCGGGACCACGGGGACGCCACCGCGCAAACCATTCCTGCAAGGCGTATCGGTAAAGACGAAGACATGGCCGCTGCTGCCATCTATTTGTCCAGCAACGCCAGCGACTATGTGGTGGGCCATACCTTGGTGGTCGACGGCGGGGTCACCTTGGCCAGAGGCTGAAGCGATAATAGGGATGCAGGCAATGTTGTGTCACAGGAAAAAGTTGACCGCATTGTTTAAGTAGCAGCCAACAACCAAGGCTTAGGCCTTAGCATCTTCAAAACAGCCACAACACAAAGGGGTAAATCATGGCCAAAGGCGATCAAAAGAGCAACAAGATGTCTAAGAAACCCAAAAAGGACACCTCTCCCGCAAAACCCATTGTTCCTGGCGACCGCCCCACACCGCCGGTTACTTTTGTGGCGCCTCGTGGAAAGTTGAAAAATAAATAAGCCTTGATAAAGGCTTATTGAACAGGGCCTTTGATGGCGGCGGGCATGGGCAAGGGCATGACTTGTATGCCCTCCTCTAACAAGGCGCTGGTTTCTTCTCTCGATACTTGTCCTCGTATCGCCCGCTCGGGGGTTTCCCCATAATGCATTTTTCGCGCTTCTTCTGCGAACTGCCCGCCAACATCTTCGGTATGGCTAAGCACATGTTGAACCATTTTCAGCCAAGCTTGTTGCTGAACCTCTGAAGGCACGACCGCAGCAGACTGCGCAGAAGTTGTTGCCATATCCGCCGACTCAGCAGCATCATTAGACGCAAAGTGCGACTCTTGAGACGAAGATGCACCCGATAAATTCAAGCGCGGCGCACTCAACATTTTGGTGATGTGATGGTCACCGCAAAAGGGGCACTCCACCAAGAATCGGGTATTTTGGGACTGAAAATCGTCCTCAGACGCGAACCACCCTTCAAAGCTGTGCTGCTGCTGGCAGTGGAGATCAAGAACTTTCATGACAACATTATGTCAAAGACTTAGCTGCCCAGCGCTTGCACCACCGCATTGGCACATAAAGCCATCAGCCCGCCAGGCAATAGGCCTAGCAACAGCACCAAGCCACCGTTGAGGGCCAGCACAAAACGCACATCTGCTCCTGCAGATACAGTGGCCACTGACAAAGGCGGATCAAAATACATCACCTTAATGACCCTGAGGTAATAAAAAGCGCCCACCAATGACATAGCCACTGCAAAAATAGCCAGACCCACAGCAGCTGGCTGGCCCGTGGCCACCAAGGCCTGAATCACTGACAGTTTGGCAAAGAAACCTACCAATGGCGGCACACCTGCCAAGGAGAACAAACAAACCGCCATCACCCCAGCAAATAAGGGGCTGCGGCTGTTCAAGCCGGCAAAGTCGGCGATTTCTTCGCTCTCGAAACCTTCTTTGGCAAGCAACAAAATCACACCAAAAACACCCAGCGTTGTCAGCACATAGCTGATCATGTAGAACATGGCAGAACTGTAGGCATTGGCCGCTGACAAGGTATTGCCATTGACCACGCCTGACAACATGCCAATCAACACAAAACCCATTTGGGCGATGGTGGAAAATGCCAACATGCGCTTGATATTGGTCTGTGCAATGGCTGAGAGGTTGCCAATAAGCAAAGTCACCACAGCCAAGACCATTAACATTTGTTGCCAATCGATGGCCAAGGGCAACAAGCCGTCTACCAGCAAACGCATCATCATGGCAAAAGCAGCCAATTTAGGCGCGCCACCAATCAACAAAGTGACAGCCGTAGGCGCACCTTGGTAGACATCCGGCACCCACATATGAAAAGGGGCGGCACCCAGCTTGAAAGCGATACCGCACACCACAAAGACCACGCCCAAGACCAGCACCTGATGCTTGACATGCCCAGTGGCAACCGCCGTGAAGACCGTGCTTAAATCGAGACTGCCCGTGGCACCATAAAGCATAGATAAACCATAGAGCAAAAAGCCACTGGCCAAAGCGCCCAACACAAAATATTTCATGGCAGCTTCGGTGGCGTTTCCGTTGTCTCGACGCAAAGCTACCAAGGCATAACTGGCAAGCGTCAACAATTCAAGCCCTAAATAAATGACTAAAAAATTGTTGCCCGAGATCATGACAAACATGCCCAGCAAAGCAAACAAGGTAAGCGTGTACCACTCCCCGCCTTTGAGCATTTGCCTGTCGGCCACATAGGGTCTGCCGTACACAAAAGTCACCATCACGGCCAAGGTTGCAAAACACTTGAGCCAATTACCCATGGCGTCTGACACCACCATATTGCCAAAACTGTAAAGCGTCGTACCACTGCTGGCATACAAGGCTTGGATGATGGCCACACTGGCCAAGGTAAGCATAGACAAACCATAGGTCAAATTACGCCTAGGCGTGGTCACCCACAAGTCCACCATGGCAATGACGCAAGCCATGATGAGCAAAACGATTTCAGGGTAAACCGCAACCCAACTGAAGTTGTCAATCATGTTTTCATCCCGTGGTGTGCAGCTTGGGGGTTCATAGAGGCAACTTGCTGACAGAGGCTTGTTGAATCAATTGATCCACCGAGGCATTCATCACATCGGTGAAAGGCTTGGGGTAAAGGCCCATGACCATCACTGCCACAGCCAATAAGCTCAACATGAAAAATTCTCGTGCGTTGATATCCGTTAAGTGCTTAACCTCGTCATTGACAACAGGCCCAAAATAAACCCGCTTGACCATCCACAAGGTATAAGCCGCGCCAAAAATAAGCGCAGAGGACGCGGCCAATCCAATCCAGAAATTGAATTTCACGGCAGCCAAAATCACCATCCACTCACCCACAAAACCTGCCGTGCCTGGCAAACCGCAATTGGCCATGGCAAACAACAAAGCAAAGGCTGTGAATTTGGGCATGGTGTTGACAACGCCGCCATAGCTGGCGATTTCACGGGAATGAACGCGGTCGTATAAAACGCCAATGCATAAAAACATGGCGGCAGAAACAAATCCGTGGGCAATCATTTGCACGATACCGCCACTGATACCCAAAGGGCTGAACATGAAAAACCCCATGGTGACAAATCCCATGTGCGCCACAGACGAATAGGCCACCAGCTTTTTCATGTCTTGCTGAACAACCGCAACCAGTCCCACATAGACCACGGCAACCACCGATAAAGCGATCAACAGCCATGCCCACTCCTGTGAAGCGTCGGGCGTGATGGGCAGAGAAAACCGCAGAAAACCGTAAGCGCCCAACTTCAGCATGATGGCTGCCAGCACAGCCGAGCCGCCCGTAGGCGCTTCAACGTGCACATCAGGCAACCAGGTATGCACGGGCCACATGGGGACCTTGACAGCAAAGGCCGCAAAAAAAGCAAAAAACAACAAGGTCTGGGCACGCGCAGACAAAGGCAATGCTTGCCAAACAACTAAATCAAAACTTCCACCCGATTGAATGTAGAGATAAACCAACGCCACCAGCATCAGCAGCGAACCCATCAAGGTGTAGAGAAAAAACTTGAAGGCTGCGTAAATTTTGTTTGGCCCACCCCATATGCCAATGATGAGGTACATGGGGATAAGCGTTGCTTCAAAAAACACATAAAACAACATGCCATCCAAAGCGCAAAATACGCCAATCATCACTCCGCTCAGGATCAGGAATGCGCCCATGTATTGATTGACTCGCTCAGTGATGACTTCCCACGCAGAAATAACCACCACCACGGTGATGAACGAGGTGAGCAGCACCAACCACAAAGAAATGCCGTCAACACCCAAGTGATACGCCATATTAAAGCGCAGTACCCATGGCATGTTTTCAACAAATTGCATGGAGGCACTGCTGTTATCAAACTGGGTGTACAAAGGCAAACACACCAAGAAACTCAACACCGCTGAAAACAAAGCAGCCCAGCGAACCAAGCTGGCTTTGTCGTCTCGCCCCAAGGCCAAAATCAGAACACCCAAAACGATAGGTGTCCAAATGGCCAGACTCAACATCCCCATGGCATGTCTCTTTTCAAAAGATAAATTTGCATATCAGTCACTCAGGGTGTAAGCCAAACAAACCAAGTGATGAGGCCAAACATGCCCAAAATCATCACCAAGGCATAGTGGTACAAAAAGCCTGTTTGCAGTTGTTTGCTCAAGCGAGAAACCACCCCGACTAATTTCCATGACCCATTCACAACCAAGCCATCGATCAAGCCTTGGTCCCCGCCCCGCCACAATACAGTGGCCAAGGCACGAGAGCCCTTGGCCAACACCTTTTCGTTGAAATCATCCAAATAATATTTATTGACCAGCAATGTGTGTAGGGGCTTGAAGGTGCGCAAAATAGCAGCCGGTAAAGACGGCTTGACCATGTACATATAGTAGGACAGGGTTACGCCACCCACAGCCAAAAGCAGGGGAAGTGTAGACAAGGCATGCACAGCCATAGCCAAAGCGCCATGAAACTCTTGCTTGAACTCTTGCATGGCAGGATGGAGATTGGCATTGACATAAATAGCGTCTTTAAGGAAGTCGCCAAACAACATGGGCTCTATGGTGAAGTAGCCAATAAAGACCGAGGGAATAGCCAGCAACACCAAGGGGAGCGTGACCACCCAAGGTGACTCATGCGGCACATGCGGGTGTTCACCATGGTGGTGGTGGGCGTCGGGATTTTGGTCATAGCGCTCTTTGCCGTGAAAGACCAAGAAATACATTCGGAAAGAATAAAAAGCCGTGATAAAAACCCCAGCTAAAACTGCGAAGTAGGCCCATCCAGCCGCAGGCAAGTGGCTGGCAGCGACCACCTCAATGATGCTGTCTTTGGAGTAAAAACCAGAAAAAAGTGGCGTGCCAATCAGCGCCAAAGATCCCAATAAAGAAGTGATCCATGTGATGGGCATGTATTTGCGCACGCCGCCCATCCAACGAATATCTTGGTTGTGGTGCAGACCCATGATGACAGAGCCCGCACCTAAAAACAGCAAGGCTTTAAAGAAAGCATGTGTCATCAAATGGAACACCGCCACCGAGTAGGCTGATGCGCCCAGCGCGACAGTCATATAGCCCAGCTGCGACAAGGTGGAATAGGCCACCACCCGCTTGATGTCGTTTTGAACAATACCTAAAAAGCCCATGAACAAAGCGGTGATGGATCCCACCACCATGATGAGATTGAGCGCAGTGTCCGACAACTCAAACAAGGGTGACATACGTGCCACCATGAAAATACCTGCAGTCACCATGGTTGCCGCATGAATCAAGGCTGAGATAGGTGTGGGGCCTTCCATGGAATCGGGCAGCCACACATGCAGTGGGAACTGCGCAGACTTGCCCATGGCACCGATAAAGAGGCAAATACAAATGACCGTGACCAGCATCCAAGATGTGCCTGGCAAAGTAGCCGCACTGAGTTGAGTGGCTTGAGCGAAAACCTCGGTGTAATTCAAAGTTCCAGCGAACGCAGCTATCAGGCCAATGCCCAAAATAAAACCAAAGTCACCTACGCGGTTAACCAAGAAGGCTTTCATATTGGCAAAGATGGCACTGGGTTTGTTAAACCAAAAACCAATGAGCAAGTACGACACCAAGCCCACAGCCTCCCAACCAAAAAACAGTTGAAGTAAGTTGTTGCTCATCACCAGCATCAACATGGCGAAAGTGAATAAAGAGATATAGGCGAAAAAGCGGTTATAGCCCTCGTCTTCTTCCATATAGCCAATGGTGTAGATGTGCACCATCAAAGAGACGAAGGTCACCACGCACATCATCATGGCTGTGAGGCCATCAACCAAGAACCCAATCTCCATCTTCAGGCCACCCACCACCATCCATGTGTAAATGGTTTCGTTGAACCGGGCACCGTCTTGCACTACCAGCATCAGTGTGTGGGCTGACAAAATGAAGGACAACAAAACACCGGATATGGTCAATGCGTGGCTGAGCCTGCGCCCTAGCCATGCGCCGCCCAAGGCTGTACCGAAAATACCTGCAAGCAGGGACCCCAGCAGTGGTGCCAAGGCGATCACCAGCAAGGTTGAAGCGTGAAGAGATGCGTTCATCGGTTTTCCATCAACCCTTTAAGGCGTTGAGTTCGTCGGCTTGGACAGTGGCACGATTGCGAAACAACAAGACCAAAATAGCCAAGCCAATGGCCGATTCAGCAGCAGCGACGGTGAGTATGAAAAACACAAAAATTTGCCCGTGGATATCGCCCAGGTAGTGAGAGAAGGCGACGAAATTGATGTTGACTGCCAGCAGCATTAACTCAATAGCCATTAACAGAACAATTAGGTTTTTACGGTTTAAAAAAATACCAATCACCGACAGAGAAAACAAAATGGCAGCCAAAGTAAGGTAATGACCCAGGGTAACGTTCATGGTGTTTTGTCCTCTTTGGAAGCTGTTGCCATGGGTTGGCGAACCGCATCCATTTTGACCAATCGCATGCGGTCCGCCGCCTTGACCCTGACTTGGTCGGAAGGATTTTGAGCCTTGCTGTCCTTGCGCTCACGCAAAGTCAAGGCAATCGCGGCCACGATAGCCACCAGCAAAATCACTGCAGCAATTTCGAGCGGGTATAAATACTCGGTATAAAGAACGATGCCCAGTTCTTTGGTATTTGAATACTGCACGCCCTCAGGCATGGCAGGCGCAACAGGTGCTTGTGTCAAGCGAAAACCACCCAAGACCACAGAGGCCAACTCCAACGCCAACAATGCGCCAATTGAGGCCGCCAGGGGAAAGTGGCTCCAAAAACCTTTTCGCATGGCTTCGATATTGATGTCAAGCATCATCACCACGAACAAAAACAAAACCATCACTGCGCCCACATACACCAAGATCAAGGCAATCGCTAAAAACTCGGCTTGCAACAAAATCCAAATAGCTGAAGCTTGGAAAAAACACAAAACCAAGTAAAGCGCAGAATGCACGGGATTGCGCGAGGTGATGACCTTCAGCGCAGCAAACAGCAACACAGCGGCAAAGGTGTAAAAGAAGATCGAGATGATGTCCATAGTGCTTGGATGTCCTGAGATCAGCGGTATTTGGCGTCAGCCGCCTTGCTTGCTGCAATTTGCGGCTCGTACCTGTCGCCCACGGCCAGCAACATCTCTTTGGTGAAATACAAATCCCCGCGCTTTTCTCCGTGGTACTCTAAAACATGGGTTTCGACAATTGAATCAACGGGGCAACTTTCTTCGCAAAATCCGCAAAAAATACATTTGGTTAAGTCGATGTCGTAACGCGATGTGCGCCGTGAGCCATCCTCCCGGACATCCGATTCAATGGTGATGGCCATGGCAGGACATACAGCCTCGCACAACTTACAAGCTATGCAGCGTTCTTCACCGTTTTCATATCTGCGCAAGGCATGCAAGCCTCTGAAGCGAGGACTCAGCGGTGTTTTTTCTTCGGGGAATTGAACTGTGATTTTTTTGGCAAACATGTATTTGCCAGTAATGGCCATGCCTTTGAACATCTCCAGCAATAAAAAGCTGGAAAAGAAATCTTTCCATGAGAAAGCTGCACTGTTCATGCTTACATCAGACGTTGTCATCAGGGGCTCCACTTCATGACCAAATATTCCAAGGTGTTTGCATCCAAATACCCACCACAACCAACCAGACCAAGGTCACGGGAATAAAAATTTTCCAACCCAAACGCATAATTTGGTCATAGCGAAAACGTGGGAAAGTTGCCCTCACCCACAAGAACATGGTCACCACCACAAAGGTTTTGATCGCCAACCATATCCATGCCGGGACCCAAGTCAACCATGCGCTCTCAAAAGGTGGCAACCAGCCGCCAAGAAACAGCAGCACAGTGATGGTGGAGACCAAAATCATATTGGCGTATTCGCCAAGGAAGAACAGGGCAAACGACATGCCCGAATACTCAATCATGTGGCCAGCCACAATTTCGGATTCGCCCTCAACCACATCAAAAGGATGGCGATTGGTTTCAGCCAAGCCTGAGATAAAGAAAACCAAAAACACAGGAAACAAAGGCAACCAATTCCAGGACAAAAACGTCAAGCCCATGTCCGCAAACATGCCTTTGGATTGACCCATGACCACATCAGTCAAATTCAAGCTGCCCGCGACCATGAGAACCACCACCAACGAAAAGCCCATGGCAATTTCATAGCTGACCATTTGCGCCGAGGCGCGTAAGGCGCCCAGCAATGCATATTTGGAGTTGGAAGCCCAACCGGCAATGATGATGCCGTAAACCTCAAGAGAAGTGATGGCCATCAAAAACAACAAGCCCGCATTGATATTGGCCAAGGCCACTTCAGGACCAAAAGGTATCACCGCCCAAGCAGCCAAGACAGGCATCATGGTCATCACCGGCCCTAAGAAAAACAAACCCTTGCTGGCCTGGGTAGGTTGGATGATTTCTTTGGTGAACACTTTCAGTGCGTCAGCAATGGGTTGCAACAAACCCAAGGGGCCCACACGGTTGGGGCCGAATCGAATTTGGGTAAAACCAATCGCTTTACGTTCCCACAGGGTTAAATAAGCCACGCAAATTAACAGGGGCAATACAACAGCCACGATTTTGAGCAAAATCCACAGCACAGGCCAAGCCATGGCAGACCACCAACTGGCGTTCAGCATGGTGAGTCCGGTCTGATAGATCCAATCAGACATGCGCTGCTTCCCCTGAACGCGCATCCGCAGTCAACTGCAAAGATGGGGCACGTCTGACCAAACCATCGAGGTGGTAAATGCCAGCTGTCACAGGCGCAGTTGGTGCAGCAGGCAACTGACTGACGGGTGCATGGCAGTCGTTACCCAAGCGCGAAAGCCAATCGGCTGGCAGCGCATCCCCACGAATATGCTCCACAGAGTCGTAGTCAAAGCCTGAAACGCCCAGCATATTGGCCAACACACGCAGCACCTTCCAGGCGGGCCGCGTTTCTCCCAGTGGCCTGACCACACCATGGAAACTTTGCACTCTTGCTTCGGTGTTGATGAAGCTGCCTGCGGTTTCAGTGAATGGCGAAATAGGCAGCAGCACATCGCTGAAGTCCATATTGGTTTTGAAAGGAGAAAGCGTGACAACCATTTCTTTTTCAGCCAGCGACTTCACTGCAGAAGCGCCTTGAGCGCAGTCAAACAAAGGCTCGGTGTTGAGCAAAAACAAAGCTTTGAGCTTGGGCGATTGCAGCATCGCTTGGGTGTGCATACCGGCTTGCAATGGCAAGGCTGAAGCGACTTGAGCGCCAACCGTGTTTGCAGCCTCGCCCAAAAACCCGACGCTTGCGCCGGTTTGTTGACCCACCCAATTGGCCAAGACCAGCAATGCAGAGCAATGTGCATGATGGGCAACCGCATTACCCAACAATACCGCTTTTCGCTGACCCGACAAAAGTGAATTAGCTATGGCTTGCGCTGCTGTTGATTGTGCGTTTCCTGGCAAAGGCGATGCAACACCCGAGCGCTCTGCCAGCACAGCCGCCACATCTGCCATGGCTTGCAGCCAATCGGTATGCGCCAGCACCTGCACTTGCGAAAGCGGCATGGCCCAATTGGGTGTCATGTCGCCCAAGGCATGCACTTTCGCCCCTGTACGGGCGGCTTGTCGCAAACGCACAGCAAGCAAGGGATGGTCTTTGCGGATATTGCTGCCAATCACCCAAGCGCTTTGCAAATGAGACAGCGCCGCAATGGGGGCACCCAACCAACGAACCTTGCCGTCGTGGTGAAAATCAGCTGCACGCAAACGCGAATCTATGTTGTCGCTGCCCAAGCCACGCATGAACTTGGCCGCCAAAAACAACTCTTCCAACGTGCTGTGCGGACTGGCCAAGCAGCCAATGGCTGAAGCGCCATGCTCGGTTTTGATAGCCTTCACACCATTGGCGATGTACTCCAATGCAACTTGCCAATCAACGGTTTGCCACTGCCCACCCTGCTTGATCATGGGCTGGGTTAAACGATCTGGGCTGCTCAGAGCTTCATAGCTGAAGCGGTCACGGTCGGCAATCCAGCACTCGTTGACCTCTTCATTTTCATAAGGAACCACACGCAAAACCTGATGGTTTTTAACTTGCACAATCAAATTAGCGCCCGTGGAATCATGGGGGCTGATGGATTTGCGTCGCCCCAACTCCCAGGTACGCGCTTGGTAGCGAAACGGCTTGCTGGTCAACGCGCCTACAGGACAAATATCAATCATGTTGCCCGACAACTCGGAGTCCACAGTTTCACCCACAAAGGTCTCTATCTCTGAGTGCTCGCCTCGGTGCGACATGCCCAGCTCCATGCTGCCAGCAATTTCTTGACCAAAACGTACACAGCGGGTGCAGTGAATGCAACGACTCATCTCTTCCATACTGATGAGTGGGCCCACATCTTTGTGAAAAACAACCCGTTTTTCTTCGTCATAGCGAGAGGCACTGCCGCCATAACCCACAGCCAAATCTTGCAACTGACATTCGCCGCCTTGGTCGCAAATAGGGCAATCAAGGGGGTGATTGATCAGCAAAAACTCCATCACCGATTTTTGCGCTTTGATGGCACGCTCGGACTTTGTATGAACCACCATGCCTTGCGTCACCGGCGTGGCGCAAGCAGGCATAGGCTTGGGTGCTTTTTCAATATCGACCAAGCACATGCGGCAATTGGCTGCGATGCTGAGCTTCTTGTGATAGCAAAAATGCGGAATAAATGTTCCCGCCTGCTCAGCAGCTTGAATCACCACACTGCCTTCGGTGACTTGCACTGTCTTGCCATCAATTTGGAGTTCAACCATGGTCTGTATCGAGGGTTAGGTGTATGCCGCGACCATGCAGGTCTTGTGCGTGATGTGA